>JBBSAN010000558.1:0-5048 GCA_038252265.1 Chloroflexia bacterium | reverse complement strand
TCGCCGTCAGTTGGGTTGCAGCAGTGCAACCGATGAATTCACATCTTCGAGCCGAAGCGCCTAGTCCAAACCCAGTGGCAAACCATCGGCTTCATGATGATCATGGGCCTGGGCCTCGGCGTCGCCATGCCGCTCTACACCCTGGTGGTGCAGAACGCCTTCCCGCCGCAGCGGCTGGGGGTCGTGACCTCGGCTACCACCTTCTTCCGCTCGATCGGCGGCACGATGGGGGTCGCCATCCTGGGCACCGTCGTCAGCAACCAGTTCCGGGATCAGTACCTGGCGAACCTCAGTCCGCAGTTGAAAGCGTCGCCGCAGTTCGCGCCGTTCCTGGCGAACCTGAACCCGCAGGCGCTGATCAGCCCGGAAACGATCACCGTGTTCCAGCAGCAGTTGCAGGCGGCCCATGTACCAGCGGCGCAGATCCCGACCATCATCGCGGCTATCCAGGCGCCCATCGCCACGGCCTTGTCCGCAGCGACGACCCAGGCGTTCTTGATCGGCGCGGGCCTGCTGGCCCTGGCGATCCTGGCAACCGCCTTCATCCCCGAAATCCCGCTGCGCCGCACCAACATGCGCGCCTCGATGGCCGAGGGCGCAGGCGAAGCGATGGCTGAAGAAGCCGGTAAGGAACTGATGGCCGAGGGCCTGCCCATGCTGCCGGAGTCCGAGCCAGAGCTGGTCGGAATGGGTGCGCCGGGCAAGAAGCAACAAACCTTTAATTCATAAACACCCTGCGCGGGATTGGCTCGTCCAATCCCGCGCAGCCCCCCCTGGATGAAACCATGCCGGTCCTAAAGGCGTAGAGTGAAACAGCAGGATCGGACGGTCTCCTTTCTCCCACATGGTGCTAAACGTCGGGGCCAGTTGAGGACGAAAGACCTTACGGGTCCCCGTAACTTTGTGGCAAAATTCACAATGTTGGTTTTGGTACCCTGCTGGCTAATGACGTCCAGCATACCTACGTAAACAAAATCGGGCAAGTATCTCTTAAACTAGGCTTGCCCTCTGAAGTTCTGAAGTGAGGAACGTGCATGAGTATCTTGACTCGGTTGTCCTTGAACAAAATCCCTATCGTGATTATGCTGGCGGTGCTGATCATCATCGGCGGAGTCACGGCGGCAACGGCGCTGAAGAGCGAACTGCTGCCCAATATTGACTTCCCGCTGGTCAGTGTGGTCGCCATCTATCCGGGCGCGTCGCCGGACGATGTGCGGCGCGATGTGTCGGAGCCGATTGAAAAGGCGATCGCGGGCACGGGCAACCTGAAGACGGTCACGTCGCGCTCCAATGACAGTTTCTCCTTCGTCACCGCCGAATATGAATACGGCACCGATATGGAGAAAACGCAGAAGGCGATCGAAGACGCGGTCAACAAGCTGACCTTCCCCAGCCAGGTCCAGCGCCCCAACGTCGGGCGCTTCAGCCTGGGCGACGTGCCGGTGCTGGCCTATAGCCTGCACACCAACGACACCGGCCCCGATGCGCTCTACAACCTGAAGAAGAACGTCAACGCGGAGATCGTGCCGGAACTCCAGGCGATCCCCGGCGTCAACAGCGTGGTCGTGGCGGGCGGCGGGGATCGCAGCGTCCTGATCACCTTCGACCGGCAAAAGCTGGCTGACAGCGGCATCACTGCTGCGGCGATCACCGGCATCCTCCAGGCCAACAACATCTCCTTCCCCACCGGCGAGATCGTGGACAACAACCAGAGCATCCCCGTTCGCGTCACCCACCAGTTCGAGAACGTGGACGACCTGAAGACGATTATTGTGGGCTATAAGATGCCCGCAGGCGCGGCGGCAGCCGCCGCTGGCGCGGCAGGGGGCTTCCCCGGCGCAGGCGGCGCAGGCGCAGCGGGGGGCTTCCCCGGTGCGACCGGTGCCCCAGGCGCAGCGGGTGCCACAGGTGCCACAGGCGCGGCGGGGGCGACGGTCCCGCTGACCACGACCGGCACCACACCGGGCGCAACCACCCCCCTGACCACCACGGGCACAACGGCGTCCACACCGGGCACCGTACCCGGCACCACCACCACCAAGCCCACGGGCGCGACTCCTGGTACCACGGCCAAGCCTAAAGGCGCGACCCCTGGCACCACCACCAAGCCCACAGGCGCGACCCCCGGCACCACGACCCAGCCGCCGACCGTTATTACCGACACCGCCCAGGCCACCCCGGGCAGCGTGGTGGGCGGCACCACGGCAGGCGGCACCACCGGCACCACCGGCGGCACACAGGGCCAGCCGCAGACCGGCGCACCCGGTGGCGCACAGGTGCCGACCGCGCCGATCGAGCCGCCCAAGCCGATCACGCTGGGCGACGTAGCCACGGTCGAATTGACCAACTCGCAGGGCGACAGCATCAACCGCACCAACGGTGAGCCAAGCATCGGCGTGGTCATCTACAAGACCCAGAACGGCAACACCGTGCAGGTGTCGGACGCCGCCAACGCCAAGATCGATGACCTGCTCAAGAAGGTGCCCGGCACCAGCAAAGCGGTGCAGTTCGACTCGGCCACCTTCATCAAGGACTCGCTGAACGGCCTGATCCGCGAGGGTGTGCTGGGCGCCATCCTGGCGATTATCGTCATCCTCTTCTTCCTGACCAGCATCCGCTCCACGATTGTGACCGCCCTCTCGATCCCGATGTCGATCCTGATCGCCTTTATCGTGCTCAACTTCTTCAACGTTTCGTTGAATATCATGAGCCTGGCCGGATTGGCGGTGGCCGTAGGGCGTGTCGTGGATGACAGTATCGTGGTGCTGGAGAATATCTACCGGCACCACTTCCAGAACCGCGAACCGATCCGCGAGGCGGCCTTCAACGGCACCCGCGAGGTGGCGACGGCGATCACCTCGTCCACCATCACCACGGTGAGCGTGTTCCTGCCGCTCGGCTTTATCGCCGGGCTGGTGAGCCAGTTCTTCCAGTCGTTCGCTATCGCCGTCAGCGTGGCCCTGCTTGCCAGCCTGGTGGTGGCGCTGACCCTCGTGCCCGTGCTCGCCAGCCTGCTCATCGGCACCAACCTGGCGACATACAAAGGCGACAAGCATGAGAAAGACACCCCCGTCCAGCGCATCTACACCCCGACGATCCGGCTGGTGCTGCGTAACGGCTGGACCAAGGCCGGCACCCTGGCGTTGGTGCTCCTGTTGTTCTTCGGCAGCCTCGTCCCGCTGGCGACCGGCGGCATCGGCTTCTCCTTCCTCAGCTTCGGCAGCGACAAGGTGATGACCGGCACCATCCAGTTGAAGTCGGGCACCGACCTGAAAACCAGCGATGCCCTTGCCAAGCAGGTGGAGGACCAGCTGAAGGGCAACCCGGCCATCCAGACCTATCAGACCACGATCGGGGCCAACACCGCCGCCGCCTCTACCGGCTTCGCCTCGCTGGGCAGCAACAGCACGGTCGATCTGAGCGTGACGTTGAAGCCCGAGGCCAACCTGGACAAAGAGGCCGAGGCGTTCCGCGAACTGATCAAGAAAATACCCGGCGTGGACGATTTCAGCGTGACCACCGGTTCCGGCACCGGCCCCAACAGCACCGGCTACTCCGTGGTGGTCAGCGGTGCGAACTATGACGACGTGCTCAAGACGGCGAATGCGCTGACCGACAAGCTGAAAACGATCCCCGACCTGGTCAACGTCGGCAGCGATGCGTCCACGGCCAAACCGGAGATCCGGGTGCTGGTGGACCCGGCCAAGGCGCTGCAACACGGCAGCACCACTATCCAGATCGCCGGGCAGTTGCGCGGCCTCTTGACCCGCGACAAGGTCACGTCGATCACCATCGGCGGGCAGGGTTTTGACGTGCTGGCGACCTACGACCCGGCCACCCTCAACAACATTGACAAGATCAAAGCGATCAAGGTCGGCGCGATCAACCCGGTCGCGCTGAGCGAGATCGCCACCGTGGAGCAAGTCGATGGCCCCGTCTCGATCACACGGGTGAACCAGGAACGCTCGATCACGGTCAACGGCACGATCACCTCCAAGAGCACCACCGGGGTCACCATTGCGGCGCAAAAGGCGGTGGGCGAACTGGTGGACTCCACGAGCCTGCTCACCCCCGGCGGCAGCAAGATCGAAGTGGCCGGGGTTTCGCAACTCCAGACCCAGGCGTTTACCCAGATGGGCACCGCCATCCTGATCTCGGTCGTGCTGGTCTACATCGTCATGGTCACGACCTTCGGCTCGCTCTCGACGCCGTTCGTCATCCTCTTCTCGCTGCCGCTGGCGGCCATCGGCTCGCTCTTCGCCCTGTGGATTACCGGCCAGCCCCTCGGCGTCAGCGCCTTGATCGGCGTGCTGATGCTGGTCGGCATTGTGGTCACCAACGCCATCGTCTTGCTCGACCTGGTGGAGCAGTTGAAGAAGCGGGGTATGAAGACGGATGAGGCGCTGATCGAAGGCGGACGCACCCGCGTGCGGCCCATCCTGATGACGGCTATCGCCACCATCATCGCCCTGGTGCCGCTGGCGGCAGGTGGGGAGCAAGGCTCGATCATCGCCGCCGAACTGGGCATCGTGGTCATCGGCGGCCTCTTCTCCAGCACCATGCTCACCCTGATCGTGGTGCCGGTCATCTACAGCCTGCTCGACAGCCTGCGCGGGCGCTTCACCCGCCGCCCTGCCCCAACCACCGATACCGCCGGGTCGAACGGCAGCGGGCCGATGGACGAAATCGTGATCCCCACGAACGGCCACACCGACGAACCGACCCCGGCGCGGGTGCCCGTCGGCACGGCGGCCTGATCGCCTAGATCGGCCACAACTGAAGCCGCCGAGGGAGTGATACCCCCGGCGGTTTTGGATTCCGTTCGGTTCACGCTGACCACTTCAACCCGACAGAGCTGTCAACGGATTAGGAAACGGATTAAACGGATCAGCACGTACACAGGTAAGCCCTGGCGCTTGCAAAGTCGGTTGATCAGGGCATCCCCACCCTGTCATCCTGAGCACAGCGAAGGTGGGCTTGGCGATCCGAGGTGTGGAGGGAAGAGCCTTTATCTTCCCCAGCAATCAGGCAGCCCCAAGCCCACCTTC
>JBBSAN010000557.1:0-5053 GCA_038252265.1 Chloroflexia bacterium | reverse complement strand
GTGCCGGCCTTGCGCAGTTCGGCGATCAATCTGCCGGGCATCGAGCCGATGTAGGTGCGACGATGCCCGCGAATGTCGGCCTCATCGCGCACGCCGCCCAAGGCGACGCGGATGAACTTTCGACCCATCGCCTCGGCGATGCTCTTGCCGAGGCTGGTCTTGCCCACGCCCGGCGGGCCGACAAAGCACAGGATCGGCTCACGGCCCGGTGCGCCCGCTTCCTGTCCCTGGCGCTCGGCCTTCAGTTGGCGCACGGCCAGGTATTCCAGGATCCGCTCCTTGATCTTCTCCAGGTCGTAGTGATCTTCGTCCAGGATGGTGCGGGTGCGGTCGATGTCCAGTTCCCCTTCGGTGTAGACCCCCCAGGGCATGGACACCATCCAGTCCAGATAGCTCTTGATCACCCCATATTCGGCGGCGGCGGCGGGCAGGCGTTCCAGCCGGGCCAGTTCACGTAGCGCCTCGCGGCGGGCTTCCTCCGGCATGTGTGAGGCGTCGATCTTGGTCCGCAGTTCGTTGACTTCGGTTTCTTCGGCGCTGCCCTCGCCCAGTTCCTTCTGGATCGCCTTTAGCTGCTCGCGCAGCAGGTAGTCCTTCTGCGTCCGCTCCACTTCGTTCTGCACCTGGCTCTGGAGCTTCTTGCCCAGTTCCAGCACTTCCAGTTCGTTGCTCAGGAAGGCGGTGAGCTTCTCCAGCTTGCTGCGGACATCCTCGGTTTCGAGAATATCCTGGCGCAACTCCAGCGGCATCCGCAGGGTGGTGGCGATCAGGTAGACCAGTTGGCGCGGGTTATCCACGTTCTGCGCGGCGTTGCCCAGTTCGTCGGGCAGGTGCGGCAGGAGGTCGATCAGGCGCTGGAAGAGGCCCATCAGGTTGCGGGCCAGCGCATCCACCTCCACCGACGGGATATACGAGTCGGGGGCAAGGCGGATGCGGGCCTTGAGGTAGGGCTGGATCTGGGTGTACTCCTCAATTTGCATCCGCTCCATGCCCTGCACGGCCAACTGCATGGTGCCGTTCGCCATGCGGCGCATCCCCAGGATCATGCCCACCGTGCCGATGCGGAAGGCGTCCTCCGGCCCGGCCCCCTCGATGGAGGAGTCCTTCTGGGCGACAAAGCCGATCAGCCGGTTGCCGACGATGGCATCGTTGATCAGCTTGATTGAGCGCTCCTGGCCCACGGCCAGCGGGGTGCCACTGAACGGGTAGATCACCACGTCCTTGAGCGGCAGGATCGGCAGTTCCGCCGGGATGACCACGTCATCCACCCGGCCTGCGGTCTCTTCTTCGGGGCGGTCGCTCAGGGCGACTTCCACCCCCCGGCGCTCGGCATCGGGCAGGATTTCGGCATCGTCTGCCGACGGTTCGGTTTCATCATCAAACAGCAAAGATTGTTCGAGGTTCTCAAAATCATCCATAATGGTGTCTCATCTCAAGTGGCGCCCAACAGCGCCCGTAAAATTCACGAAAAACCGATCAGTGGGCCTGAGGGTGAACCTGCACCCGCACCGGACCGGTATGGCGGGGTGCCGCTTTGGGCAGGCGAATCGTCAGAAAGCCCGCTTCATACTCGGCCCCGATCTGGTCACGATCCACCGGGCCAGGCAAGCTGATATCACAGGCAAACTCGCCATAGGCGATGCCCAGGTGATGATAGCCCGTTTTGCGCGCCTCCGACTCGTCGCGGCGCAGGCCGCGGATCGTCAGTATTTCCCCGGTGATGGCGATGTCCAGGTCACCCTCGCGGATCCCGGCCAACTCCATCTTGATCACCACCGCGTTAGAGGTTTCATAAATATCGGTCGCCGGCTGCCAGGCTTTGCGGGAGACGATCACAAACTGACTGCTCACCTCCGGCGTCCAGGGGTCCGTCCCGCTGGTGCCCTCCTGGGGCGGATGCATGGCGTACTTTCTCACACCGTATGACATAGCAATTGGACCTCATACCTGCAATAAGATAACAGAGCAATCGGGCCAGCGCCCCCCTTATTCGGGGGCGCTCCACCCATGCGCTCCAATCAACGGCACAAACACACAGGGCATCAACTCTTCTTTGGTCAAGCCGTCGCCGCTGCGGACGATCCGCAACAACGTCTGCTGGCGCGGCTCCCCGACCGGGATCAGCAGCCGCCCGCCGTCGCGAAGCTGGGCGGTCAGCGCTGCCGGGACGGTGGGTGCCCCGGCGGCCACGGTGATGGCGTCATAGGGTGCCCCGGCGGCCCAGCCCCGCGAGCCATCGCCCAGATAAACGTCCACATTGGTATAGCCCAGTTCGCGCAGCAAGGTGGCGGCCCGTTCGGCCAGCGCGGGGTGGCGTTCGATGCTGATCACCCGGCGGACCAGGCGGCTCAAGACGGCGGCAGCATACCCGGACCCGGTGCCGATCTCCAGCACGGTTTCGGGGCCGCGCAGCCACAGCGCCTCGCACATAGCCGCGACCATGTAGGGCTGAGAAATGGTCTGTCCCTCGGCAATGGGCAGGGCACAATCTTCGTAGGCGAGCGGGCGCACATCGGACCCGACAAAGCGCTCGCGGGGGACCTCGCCCATCGCTTCCAGCACCCGAATATCCTGGATGCCCCGTTCGGCTAGCTGGCGCAGCACCATCTGTTCCCGCCGCTCGGCAGCCTCATGGCCGTTCCCACCGTTCTGTCCGATCATCCCCAACCCCCGGTCCAGCTCACTCTCGTCAGTACGCCTTATGTATATTATACCGAATCGGCGCAAAGACTGCGCTGAGGCGTGACTCCCCTGTTGGGGAGACGGGGGTCTGCCATTTGGGGGAGGGCTGAAACGTGATGCGTGATGCGTGATGCGTACGAATTGCGTATTGCGTATTGCGTGGAGATGGGGATGGGGGATGTGGAGCGTATGATGAGAATGCGTGATGTGTGATGCGGGAACATTTGTCACGCATCACGCATCACGCATCACGCTACATGTGCAGCAGTTTGCGGTTGACCGCCTCGATGCGGCGCAGGGCTTCCTGGAGGTTCTCTTCGGAGTTGGCAAAGCTGATGCGGATGTAGCCCTCGCCAAAGGCCCCGAAGGAGGTGCCGGGGAGGACGGCCACGCTGGCTTCGGTCAGCAGGAGGTCGGCATAGGCGCGGCTGTCCAGGCCGGTGCCGGTAATATTGGGGAAGGCGTAGAACGCGCCTTCGGGCCAGACACAGGAGAGGCCGGGGATTTTGTTCAGCCCGCCGACAATCAATTCGCGGCGGCGACCAAAGGCGGCGACCATCTGGTCTACGTCGTCGGTGGGGCCGGTGAGCGCAGCCACGGCGGCCTTCTGGCTGAAGCTGCTGGTGCAGGAGACGCTATTGATGATCAGGCGGCTGATGTGGGGGATGAGCGGGGCGGGGAAGAGGCCGTAGCCCAACCGCCAGCCGGTCATGGCGTAGGTCTTGGAGAAGCCGTCGAGCAGAATCGTCCGTTCCATCATGCCGGGAAACTTGAGGATCGTGTGATGTTCGCCCTGGTAAACGATGTCGCTGTAAATCTCGTCGGCCAGCACCACCAGGTCGTGTTCGATAGCGAGTTCGGCAATGCGCTGGAGGTCGCCTTCGGTGAGCGCGCCGCCGGTGGGGTTGTGCGGGCTGTTGAGGATGATCATCCGCGTGCGGTTGGAGATCAGGCGCTCCAGATCTTCGATGTCGAAGCGGAACTTGCGCCGCTCGCTCAGTTGCAGGGGGATCGCCTCGGCCCCGATGAAGTTGATCATGCTCTCATAGATCGGGAAGCCGGGGTTGGGATAGATCACCTGATCGCCCGGTTCGCAGAGGGCCATGATGGCGTAGAACATGATCGGCTTTGCGCCGGGGGTGACGACCACGTTGGCGGGGTCCACGGTGAGATTGCGCTTCTGCCCGATGTGGACGGCCAGCGCCTCGCGCAGTTCCGGCAGGCCGGTGGCAGGGCCATAGTGGGTGTAGCCCGCTTCCAGCGCCGCGCAAGCGGCGTGACGGATGTGGGCGGGGGTATCGAAATCCGGCTCCCCGATCTCCAGGTGGATCATCGGGTGGCCTTGCGCTTCCAGGGCACGGGCGCGGGCCGCGACTTCAAACGCGCTCTCGGTGCCCAGCCGGTGCATCCGTTCCGCTATCCTCATTGATAGGGTTCCTCCTCTAACAAGACAGGCTGCCGCGTCCCGCTGGGGCCGCTGCGCGCCGCCATTATACCCCGATTCGGGGCCGGGCGGCAAGCGGGGATCGGGGGGTGGGGGGTTAGTGATCGAAGAAGGGGAAACAACGGGGGCGGGGCCGGAGCGTTATATGGTAGTAGGTAGGCGCTACCAATCCCCCGAGGAGGCGATCCGATGATGAACGCAGATAGCGAGGTGGCGGGGCCACACGACCGGGTGACCGACCCCCTGCCGCTGGCGGTGCCCGACGCGCTTTATCCTGATCCGGCCAGGCCACCCCACCTGGCTACCGACATCTGCACATTTTTGGCCCGGCAGCGCGTCGTGCAGAGGATCGTCATGTTCGGGTCGCAGGCACGCGGCACCTGGGACCGCTGGTCGGATCTCGACTTGCTGCTCGTCACCTGGGGCAACGAGGATTACCGGGAGGTGCTGGCCGCGCTTCGCGCCGCCAAGCCGATCATCTATCATGCCCCCGTTCGGCACAGCACCGATCATCCGGGCCGGAAGGTGGTCGGGATCGTCTTTGAAGACGAGTCGGTCTTCCACAGCCTGGACCTGAACTTCATGCCGCTGGCGGTATATCGCCAGGCCGGGGCGCGGGCCTGGTTTGATCGCGGTCTCACCCTGGATCGCTATGTGGCCCCGGAGCCAGCAGCACCCGCCCCGATCCCGGCGACCAGCCGCCCCGAACCTGATCCCGATCCGCAGGAACAGGCGTTGGAAGCGGCCAACTGGTGGCTGAAGCGGGCGCTGCGCCACACGCTCCGCACCGGGCAGGACCACGACGAACTGGCAAAGCGGGTCCAGGCGGGGCAAGCCGCGATGCAGGATCTCCCCGATCGCTGCGCGCTGCCCAACGGCGATCCCTGCCGCCTGACCCACATCTATCTCGCGCTCGCGGGTCGCCTG
>JBBSAN010000556.1:0-5084 GCA_038252265.1 Chloroflexia bacterium | reverse complement strand
GGTTGTATTTGAGGATTTAAAGGTGCGGAACATGGTGCAAAACCATAGTCTGGCACTCTCGATTAGTGACGCGGGGTGGGGTCAGTTCGTCCAGTGGTGCGTCGTCAAGGCTGCAAGCGCCGGGCGGCACATCGTGTTTGTAGACCCCCGTTATACCTCGCAAACGTGTAGCGGCTGCGGCGCGGTTGCCAAGAAAGCCCTTTCCGACCGCTGGCACTCTTGCGAGTGCGGCACGGAGCTAGACCGCGATCATAACGCCGCCCTCAACATCCTGCGGTTGGGATGCAGCCGACAGCCTTTCGGGGCTGTAGAAGCTATGCCCCTTTAGGGGCCGTAGTACATCACAGCATTCTTAGTGGGGAGCAGATCTCCCCGGAAGCTAGATAATCGCGTATGGATGCCAATCCAGCCTTCAGCGATCTGCTGCGGCAGCACCGGACGCAGCTCGGGTTAAGCCAGCAGGCGCTGGCGGCGGTGGTGGCGGCCAGCCGGTCGCTGATTAAGGAAATCGAGCGGGGCACGGCCCGGCCGAACCCGGAGCTGGCCGAGGTGCTGGCGGCGTACTTTGCCCTCACCGGCCCGGCCCGCGACGCCTTTCTCGCCCTCGCCCGAGCACCCCTGCCGGACTTGCTGGCCCTGGACCGCCCGGTGGTGGCGCGCGGGCGGCCCCGTCTGCCGCCCGCGCCCAGCGCGCTCCGAGGGCGTTGGCCGGTTGCGCCGACGGTACTCATCCCGCGCGTCGCTGAAACCGCGCAGGTGGTGGACATTCTGAGCGCGCCCGGGGTACGGCTGGTGACGCTGACCGGGCCGCCGGGGATCGGCAAGACCCGCCTGGCCGTGGCCGTGGCCACCGCGCTGACCGCCGCCTACCCCGCCGGCGTCTGCTTTGTCCCCCTGGCCGCCCTGACCGACCCCGCCCTCGTCCTGCCCGCCCTCGTCGCCGCCCTCGGCCTCCCCGCCAGCGGCCTCCCCGCCCCCGAAGTCCGCCTGGCCGAGGCACTCGGCGCGGATCGCCACCTGCTCGTGCTGGACAACTTCGAGCAGGTCCTGGGCGCCGCCGCGGCCCTATCCGCCCTGCTGGCCGCCGCCCCCGGCCTGCACCTGCTCGTCACCAGCCGCGAGGTGCTGCACCTCTACGGCGAACATGAATACCCGGTGCCCCCGCTGGCCGTGCCGGAGGCGCACGCCGGGCTGCCGTTCGACGCGCTGGCCGACTACGCGGCGGTGGTGCTATTCGTGCAGCGGGCGCAGGCGGTCACGCCCGATTTCGTGCTGACGGATGCCAACGCGGCGGCGGTGGCGGCCCTGTGCGCGCATCTGGACGGGCTGCCTCTGGCCATCGAACTGGCCGCCGCGCGCAGCAAGCTCTTCTCCCCCGCCGCCCTGCTCGCGCGGATGGGCAACTGTCTGGCGCTGCTGACGGGCGGGCCGCGGGACCTGCCGGCGCGGCAGCAGACGTTGCGGGGGGCGATTGCCTGGAGCTACGACCTGCTCACCCCCGCCGAGCGCACCGTCTTCCGCCGCCTCGCCGTCTTCCAGGGCGGCTGCTCCGAGGCCGCCGCCGCTGCCATGGTCTCCGAAGAGGCCGCCCCGCTCGACGTGCTGGCTGCCCTGACTTCTCTGGTGGATAAGAGTTTGTTACAACGCGAGGAAACGTCCGATACGCTGGGGCTACGGTTTGGCCTGTTGGAAACGATCCGGGCCTATGCGTGGGAACAGCTCCAGGCGCAAGGGGAAGTGGCCGAGATCCAGCGGCGGCATGCGCTCTACTACATTCACCTGGCCGAGACCCCGACCTTGCTGGCGGACGGATCGATTGCCCTGACCTGGTTGCAGCACCTGGCCCAGGAGCAGGATAACCTGCGCGCGGTGCTGGCCTGGACTGCGACCCAGTCAGACCGCGACTGGGGTGCGCGCCTGAGTACCGCTGTGTGGGAGAGTGGACTGGGCACGATGATCGGCGCGTACTGGGTGGCCCACTGGCTTCAGCCGTGATCCTCCGGGGTCCCGCAGCGTCGTGCCGCAGCAGATCGCCAACGCCCTGAAGCACAGGGCGTTATTTTTGCCGCCCCTGATTCTACGTAGGCCCCTCAGCCCGCTGGTGGATAGTGCCGCTGGGTGAAGTACCCCAGCCCTAAAGGGCGCGGCTTCTACCTGGTAGGGAGTATACAATAGGGGTTGTGACCGGCCCACGAGGCTATTCTGCTGGCGTGGAGGTATTAGGAGGCACGCTGAGGCTGTTACGGCGCTGCACCGGTTTCTTTGTACCAGACTGCCACGTAATGTTAAACACCATGTGACCAGGCCCCAATACCGTATATCGGATCTTTAATCCCGGCACGCCGAGCGCCTTGATGTAGTAGCAGCCTAACAGCCGGTGGGCTTCAGCGGGCCGGGGCCCGCTGTATCTCCAGGGGCACCTGCCGCAATCAGCCGCGGCGGAACATCGCGCGCCGGGGCCGCCTGGGGCGTGTCGCCAGCCACGCGGCCAGCACCCCTATCAGGGCCAACCCCAACGTAGCCTGGGGGGTCTGCGGGCGGCGGCCGGGCCGCAGGTGCCCCAGCGTCCACCCGAGCGTCAACCAGCCGAGCAGGCGCGGAAGACGGTGCTGACGAAACAGCCCCGTCAGTAGCCAGATCATCACGAGGATGGCCAGCGCGAGCAGCAGATCAGGAGGAAGAATAGGCATCAACGCACTCACTTTCTAAAAATGGCTATTAAGCGTGTCCAACGTAGGGGCCGGAGCGGGCGGCGCACGCAGGGCAACACCGCGTTGCCCTGGTGTGCCAGGCGGCGCCCAGATCGGCGAGACTCCGGATCGCGGCGCTGAAGACAACGCCCGGGCAGCCGTCAGTTTCACAGTCTGAGACCAGGGCGAGGGCATACTCCCGGCCCGTCGGACCAGGGACCCAACAGACCCCGAACCAATACGCGCCGACCCAGAAATACGGTATAGACGGCAGGGGCACCTCTTGGTTCAGCAGCCGCTCCAGCAGCAGCCGCAGCGCCTGGCGGACGTGCGTTGGGTCGGACGGATCGTCCGGCAGCGCCGCCGGGGCGACCTGAGTCAGCTGCCAGGCGGCATCCGCCTGGTCGGCGAGATGCGGGGCGTCCACGGTCGGGGCGACGACCAGCGGCGGGGCGGGGCAGTACGGTCTGGTCACAGTGGTCATAGCGTCGTCTCCTGGGGTGGCCGAGAGGCACCCGGTGTCTGGTGCGCGGTCAGCGTCGCATCGATGGTCTGCCAGGCGGCCTGGATCGCCGCTGCGTCCTCCGGGTCGAGGGTGATCCGCCCCAGCGTGGCGGGAATCGACCGCAGTCGGCGGCGGCTCCCCGCCATCTCAGTGGTCAGCGGTGGCTGCGGCGCGGGGGCGGTGGCCAGCGCCGTCGGAGTGCGGCGCTGGATCAGTAGTGAGGGATAGTGGTGCTCGGCCCGAGCCCGCAGGGCCTGCTTTTGCAGCGTTGCTGCTGGCACCCCCAGCCCGGCCTCAAGCGCATGATGCCCGGCCCGGCTCAAGCGGACAGCGAGCGTTTGGAGCTGCGCCTGGAGGGTGTGGAGTGCCGCCTCTTCGGCGGGTGTCAATGGTTGCAGCAGCGTAACTCTCTTTCGTCGTGGGTCGCCCCGACCTCGCAGGATCTCTTGCATTGCTCGATCCCGTTCTTGGAAGCAAAGCCGGAAAGCCTTGATCGAAATTGGCTGATTTTCCCTTAATGGCGTTGGCGCGTCCGCAGCCAGGTCAGATATTGATCGAGCAGTGCGTGGTTCAGCGTGGTATCGAGGTCCGGCGCGCCGACGCCATCCACGACCTGGTCCACGATCTGGCGCTTGCTGGCGACCAGCGCCAAAATGCGCTCCTCGACGGTGCCGACCGCATAGGGGTAGATGGCGGTCACCGGGCGGTGCTGGCCCAGGCGATGGGCGCGCGCCTCCGCCTGGTCGTTGACCGCCGGGGTCCAGGCCGATTCGGCCATCAGCACGGTGTCGGCGGCAGTGAGGGTCAGGCCCACACTGGCCGCGCCCAGGCTCAAGATCGCCAGGCGACAGGCCGGATCGGCTTGGAAGCGTGCCACCTCGGCTTGGCGTTGGACCGCTGGCATGCCGCCCAGCACGCGCGCGGCGGTCGGGAACCGGGCGAGGAGCGCGGCCTGGGTCGCGCGATGATGGGCGAAGACAATTAATTTCTGCGGGGCGGCGGTCTCGGCCAGAAAGTCGGTCACCCACTCGCCTATCGCCGGGAGCTTGCCCAGGGCCGCGGTGCGGCGCAAGATGGTGATCTCAGCCAGGGCGGCGGCGCGCGCCGCCGCCTGCGTATCTGGCTCCTCCGCGGTGGCCGCCGCCTGGGCCCGCGCCACCCAGGCGACCAGGCGCTGCTGCGTCCGCCGATATTCGGCCTGGGCGGGCGGCGGGAGAGGCAGCGCGACCTGGATGCGGTCGAGCGGCGGCAGCTCGGTCAACACCTGCTGCTTCGTCCGCCGGACCATACACAGGCTGCGCAGGTGCTCGTGGAGTTCCGTGAGATGGGCGGGCCCGCGAAACTCCCAGCCCCAGCGATTCTGGACGGGCGTGCAATGCCGGAAGGTAAATCCGGTCCAGCCGCCGAAGGCGTCCAGGACGCCGAGAATCTGCAGCAGGGGGATCAGTTCCATCGGCCGGTTGAGCACCGGGGTGCCAGTCGCCAGGATTCGCAACGGCACGTCGGTGGCCAGGATTTGGACCTGCTGGGTGCGGGTCGCCTCCTCCGATTTGGCGTAGTGCGCCTCATCCACGACAATGGCCGCCAGGCCCCGGGTGTTCAGCGCCGCCCGTAACCCGGCGGCCAAGTGTTTTTCCAGCAGGTCGTAGCTGACCAGGAGCAGATCGGCATCCTGGTAGATCGCCGGACGCACCTGCCCGGTCAGCATCTGGGTCCGCGCAGCTCGCGCGGGCAGCCAGGCCGCGATTTCGGCCCGCCAGTTCTCCAGCAGCCCCGCCGGGGCCACGATCACGGCGGGGAAGGCCCCCGCCGCCTGGAGCGCCATCAACGCTTCGCCGGTATTATGGGTGATGATACCCTCGGCAATGTAATTGTGCGTTGCTGGCACC
>JBBSAN010000555.1:0-5092 GCA_038252265.1 Chloroflexia bacterium | reverse complement strand
GGGGCTATTTCCTGGTACTGCGGGGGATTCAGTGCCAGAGGAGGGCGGGGGATTCTAACGGAACGCTAACATTGATCTAACGGCTTTCTAAAATTCATCGTTTATAGTACAATACAGGGACGCGCCAAAAACGTGTGCTGCGATAACACACGCGGAACGGCGCGCAATATCCAATTTCATGTTAAAGGAGAGGTGTTGAATGCCTAACACGACTGAAAAAGCCGCCAAGACGACCGTCCGCCCGCTGGGGGACCGCATCCTGGTGCAGGCCGCGCCCCGCGAGGAGATGACCAGCAGTGGCCTCTACCTGCCGGATACCGTGCAGGAGAAGCCGCAAGAGGCGATCGTGGTCGCCGTGGGACCGGGCAAGTTGCTCGACAACGGCATACGGAGCGCCATCGATCTGCAACCGGGCGACCGGGTGCTCTATGCCAAGTATTCCGGTACGGAGATCAAGCAAGGGGCCGACGAATACCTGATTCTGCGCGAGAGCGATATTCTGGCGGTCGTTCAGGATTAACGGCGTATGTGTACCCGCATGACGCCGCAGACAGACCCTTTCGAGCTTTAGGTTAAGACCAGACCATCTGTGTTGAGGAGCAAATAACCATGCCAAAGCAAATCATTTTTAGCGAACAGGCCCGTCATTCGATCAAGGCCGGGGTGGATACCCTGGCGAACGCGGTGAAGACGACGCTGGGGCCGAAAGGCCGCAACGTGGCCCTGGACCGCAAGTATGGCGCACCGACCGTCACCCACGACGGCGTGACCGTGGCGAAGGAAATCGAACTGCAAGACCCGTTTGAGAACATGGGCGCGCAGATGCTGAAGGAAGCCGCCACCAAGACCAACGATGTGGCCGGCGACGGCACCACCACCGCCACCGTGCTCGCCCAGGCGATGGTCCACGAAGGGATGAAGAACGTGGCCGCCGGGGCCAATGCCATGCTGCTCAAGCGCGGCATCGACCGCGCCACCCTGGCGATTGTGGACGCGATCCGCGAACTGGCCCAGCCGGTGCAGGGCCGCGATGACATCGCCCACATCGCCACCATCTCGGCGGCAGACTCGGTGATCGGCGACCTCATCGCCGAAGTGATGGAGAAGGTCGGCAAGGACGGCGTGATCACCGTCGAAGAGAGCCGTGGCCTCCAGTTCGAGACCGAGTACGTCGAGGGCATGGAGTTCGACCGGGGCTACATCAGCGCCTATTTCGTGACCAACGCCGAGACGATGACGGCAGAAGTCGAGAACCCCTACATCCTGATCACCGACAAGAAGATCTCCGCCGTGGCCGACATCCTGCCGATCCTGGAAAAGGTGTTGCAGAGCGGGCGCAAGGAGTTCGTCATCATCGCTGAGGATGTGGACGGCGAGGCCCTGGCGACGCTGGTGGTCAACCGCCTGCGCGGCGCGATCAACGTGTTGGGCATCAAGGCCCCCGGCTTTGGCGACCGCCGCAAAGAAATGCTGCGCGACATCGCCATCCTGACCGGCGGCCAGGTCATCTCGGAAGACATCGGGCGCAAGCTGGACGGCGTGACCCTCAAGGACCTGGGCCAGGCCCGCCGCGTGCGCAGCAACAAGGACAACACCACGATCATCGAGGGCCACGGCGACACGAACGCGGTGCAGGCGCGCGTGCGCCAGATCCGCGCCCAGATCGAGGAAACGACCTCGGACTATGACAAGGAGAAGCTCCAGGAGCGGCTGGCGAAGCTGGCCGGAGGCGTCGCCGTGATCAAGGTCGGGGCCGCCACCGAGACCGAGCTGAAAGAGAAGAAGCACCGCGTGGAGGACGCTCTCAGCGCCACCCGCGCGGCGGTTGAAGAGGGTGTGGTGCCGGGTGGCGGCGTCGCGCTGCTCAACGTGCTGCCCGCTCTGGATGAACTGCTGAAGACCGGCGGCCTGGAAGGCGACATCGCCACCGGGGTCGGCATCGTGCGCCGCGCGCTCGAAGAGCCGATGCGCCAGATCGCCGCGAATGCCGGGCAGGACGGCGCGGTCATCATCTCCAACGTGCGCCGCATGGCCGTCGATCAGAAGAACCCGCACATCGGCTACAACGTGCTGACGGGCGAGTATGGCGACATGGTCACGCAGGGGATCATCGACCCGGCCAAGGTGACCCGCTCGGCGGTGGAAAATGCCTCCAGCATCGCGGGCATGATCCTGACTACCGAGGCCCTGATCACCGACCTCCCCGAAGAGAAGCCCGCTGGCGGTGCCGGTGGTGGTGGCGGCATGGGTGGTATGGGCGGCATGGGCGGCATGGATTACTAAAATCCGCACATTCGCGCTTCAAAGAGGGGTGAGGACATATGTCCTCACCCCTCTTCGTTTTGAATGTTTCATTAGTTGCGTTTATTTCGTTTACGCGTTATAATAGGATCACAGCACATGAAGGGGGAGAGAGCGAACTTTAGTTCAAGGAGGTACGTCGCCGCTACGGAAGAGCAGCCCGCCATAGTCAGAATCAAGCACATTGTAGAGAATGCGCTCAACGATAGTGCTACCCAAACTCTTAAGCTTGTCGGATCGGATGGAGCAGAAGCTGAACTCCCACCTTCACTCCTTCAGGCTTTGGAGCAAGTGGTGCATTATTTGGAGCTTAATGAGGCTGTGCTGATCATCCCTGCCGACCGAGAATTGACCAGCCAGGCGGCTGCAAATTTTCTCAATGTTTCACGGCCTTATTTAATAAAGCTTCTCGAAGAAGGCGAAATCCCGTTCACCAAGACGGGTACTCATCGTCGTGTCAGGCAGCATGATCTGTTGATGTACAAAAGGCAACGTGACCTTCAACGTCAACAAGCATTATCCAGATTGACACAATTGAGCCAGGATATGGGTCTTTACGATGAGTGATTTTCGCGTGCCCTCAACAGAGTAGTACAGGGAACTGACTGTGTAGCAGGCTGGGAAGAACGTAGCAGCGACGTACTTTCTTTTGGACTAAAGTTCAAATAGATGAAAACTACCACTATGCTGGATGCGTGTGTGCTGTATCCCGCCGCGCTGCGTGATACCCTGCTGCGGGCCGCCGCTGCGGGCTTATACCAACCCTTGTGGAGTGCTGAAATCTTAGAGGAAGTGCGCCGAAACCTTGTAGAAAAGGGAAAGCGCGCGGACCTCATCCAACGCCTGATCGACACCCTCCGCGAAGCGTTCCCCGAAGCAGAGGTGTCGGACTATCAGCACCTGACCGCCACGATGCCCAATGATCCCAAGGATCGGCATGTCCTGGCAGCGGCAGTTGCTTCCGGGGCCGCGCTTATTGTCACGGCCAATCTGCGCGACTTTCCCGCCACCGCCCTTGCCCCATACCATGTGGCCGCGCAGTCGCCCGACGACTGTCTGACAAGCTTACTCGTCGCCCATCCTGATGTGATGACGCGGGTTATCGTGGAGCAGGCGGGGGATCTACATAATCCGCCACAAACGCCCCAGTATGTGTTGACCAAGCTGGCACTGCATGCGCCGACCTTTGCAGCGGGCGTGCGGCAGACGCTGGACGAATAGGGCTGGACGGTCCTGATAGATAAGGCGGGCGCGGACACCATTGTCCGCGCCCGTTTGTATAGCGCCTACCGTCTAATAAATGCCGTGGGCACTCAGGCGGGCGGTGATCCGGCCCCGCAGGGTCTGGCGGGTGGCGCGCTGCTGGGCCTGGGCCAACCGGGCCTGCGTCAGCAAGGTATCGCACTCGCGCCCGGCTTCGGCGTGGGCGAACGCTGAGAAGCGGTGGCATTCTTCGCAGCGCACTTCGTAGCCATAGTGCGCCTCGCCGGTGTGAACGTCCATGTTCCAGGCCAGGCCGATGACCAGCACATGCAGGCTGCTGCACAACCCGCACTGGATCGGGGGCGCAACCGGCCCCGGCGCGTCGCCCGGGACGGGGGGAAGCGGGGCGATCCCGGTCGCCCAATCGTCCGTGTTCGTGTACCGTTCCATACGGCACCTCCTCTAGCCCGCATCTAGACGTCATCATAGGTGAAGGCGGTAAAGTTTCCACAATCCTGACAGACGACTTCGTAGTTGTAATAAAAGCTGCCCGAATAATAGGTCATCGCCCAGGTCAGTGTGATTACCAGCACCTGTGGGCTGTCGCACTGGCCGCAATGGGTGGTCCGCAGATGGGCGGCCAACGCCCCGGCCCGGGTCGGATGCACCTCGGGTCGGACCCCCGTACCATGGTAGCAAAGCAACATCTGATACTGCGAGCCAATCGATTGCGTGCATGGTTCGGTATCCCTCCCATAATGCTGTTGTGTGGGCGCAAGAATCGGGGTCGCGCCCACCTGCTTGCTCAACACCGTGATCGCCTCCTGGTTGCCGCACTCCTATGGCACCGGGGTGATGGGGTCCACCCGGCGGATCTACTTTCCTTGCCTCTATCTTAGCACTCCCATTCGGCGTTGTCTGTATGGCGGTTCACCCCCGCACCGTGAAATACTTCACACCCCATAAAGAAGAGACAGGAAGCGCATCGCGCTTCCTGTCTCTGGGTCGCTGGCTACGGTTTAACCGCCCGGCTTTACCGGTTAGTCGCGGCGCGCCGCCGGAGGAACAGCCCACCGAGCAGCAACCCGGCGGCCAGCACGAGCAGCAGGAACGGGCCGGGATCCGCCGCCCCACTCTTCGGCGGGCGGGCGGGCGGCGGGCTGATCACCCGGAAGGGAGTCCGCGTCGGCGTGGCGGCTGGCCCCGAAACGATCGGCGAGGCCGGGGTGAGTGTCGGGCCGCCCGGTAGCGGCGTGATTGCCGGGCCGCCCGGCGGCACGGGGGTATCGGTCGGGCCGCCCGGCGTGTTAGTGGGGCCGGGGGTGTTGGTTGGACCGCCCGGCGTGTTAGTGGGGGCGGGAGTGTTGGTTGGACCGCCCGGCGTGTTAGTGGGGGCGGGGGTGTTGGTTGGCCCGCCCGGCGTGTTAGTGGGGGCGGGGGTGTTGGTCGGGCCACCCGGCGTGTTGGTCGGGCCGGGGGGCACGGGAGTGTTGGTCGGGCCGCCCGGCGTGTTGGTCGGGCAGGGGGGCACGGGAGTGGCGGTCGGACCGCGCGGGGTGGTGGTCGGGGAGGGGGGCACCGGGGTTTT
>JBBSAN010000554.1:0-5097 GCA_038252265.1 Chloroflexia bacterium | reverse complement strand
GGGCGAGCAGACTGTTCAGTTGGCGGGGCGTGGTCCTGCTCACTGCCTACACACACTCCACAATGGTAGCGATGCCCTGGCCCACGCCGATGCACATCGTGGCGAGGCCGTAATGCACGTCGCGGCGGCGCATCTCGTGGACCAGCGTGGTCATCAGCCGTGCGCCGGAGCAGCCGAGCGGGTGGCCCAGCGCAATCGCGCCGCCGTTCACGTTGACCTTCGCCGGATCGAGGCCCAGTTCGCGGATGCAGGCCAGGCTCTGGGAGGCGAACGCCTCGTTCAACTCCACCAGATCGATATCTTCGATGGTCAGCCCGGCGAACTTCAGCGCCTTGCGCACAGCGGGGATCGGGCCGACGCCCATGTAGGCCGGGTCTACCCCGGCGACCGCCCACGAGACAATGCGGGCCATCGGGCGGTACTCCAGGGAGCGGCATTCGGCACCCGACATGACCAGCAGGGCTGCCGCACCGTCGTTGATGCCGCTGGCGTTGCCTGCCGTTACCGTGCCCCCTTTGCGGAAGGCGGGCTGGAGCTTCGCCAGCTTCTCCATCGTCGTGTCGAAGCGCGGATGCTCGTCGGTGTCCATCATGATCGGCTCGCCCCTGCGCTGGGGGATGGGCACGGCGGTAATCTCTTCCTGGAAGCAGCCACACTCGATGGCCTCTTTGGCCTTCATCTGGCTTTGATAGGCGAACTCGTCTTGCTCTTCGCGGGTCAGGTGCCACTTCTCGGCCACATTCTCGGCGGTCTCGCCCATGCTGAACGGGTGGTACATCTCGGCCAGCCGGGGATTCGTGAAGCGCCAGCCCAGCGTCGTGTCGAACATCTCGCGGTTGCCCCGGTCGAACGGCTCGCCTGCCTTCGCCATCACATAGGGGGCGCGGGTCATGCTCTCGACCCCCCCGGCGATGAAGTGCTTGCCGCACCCGCCCCGTATCTGCGCCGCCGCGTCATTGATCGCCTGCAAGCCGCTGCCGCACAGCCGGTTGATCGTGGCGCCGGCCACGGTGATCGGCAGCCCGGCCAGCAACAACGCCATGCGGGCCACGTTGCGGTTGTCTTCGCCCGCCTGGTTGGCGCAGCCCAGCAGCACGTCTTCCACCCGTTCGGGCTGGTTGCCGGTGCGGTTCATCAGTGCCCGAATGGCGCAGGCCGCCAGGTCGTCGGGGCGCACGCTCGCCAGCGCCCCGCCGTAGCGCCCGATCGGCGTCCGCACGGCATCAATGATAAACGCCTCGCAGTCGAGGTTCTGGTCCAGCTCACGCCGGTGTGTATGCAAGGACATAGGGATCTTCTGTTTCCTCTCTGATGGGGTCGGATCGTGCGGGGCGCGCGGCCCCCTTTATTATACCATAACCGGCGTGCCTGCCGCCCCGCTGGGCCGCGCTTGGTTAACCACCGAGCCAGCGCCGCACCAGCGACCGGGGCACGAGGTAGAAGACGGCCAGGACGGCATAGATCGCCAGGCTGGCCCCGCCCAGGTGGGCCAGTGACAGGAGCAAGCCCAACACGTAGAAGACCGGCCCGACCAGATTCCGTCGGCGCTGATGCCGGATCTCCTGGGGAGTGACTGCGGGATCGAGCAGGCGATAATCGGCGGCGGCGTACCAGAACAGCCCGTTGAACAACAGGCTGATAAACAGGAATGTTGCGCTATACACTGCTGCGGCGGTGTCGCCGCCGGGATGCCCGATGTACTCCGACAGGAGGGCGGTGGGGAAAGGGAGGACGGCGACGCCCATCAAATATAATCCGTTGAGCAGGAAGAAGATCCAGTTGGTCCGCACCATGTAGGCGACCACCGTATGATGCCCCGCCCACATAATCAGCACAGTGACGAAGCTGAGCACATAGGCCAGGTACTTGGGCCACTGATTGGCGAGGGCGCTCTGTAACCCTTCCTCGGTGGTGATATTCTGGATCGCCGGGACTTTGATATCCAGCACCAGCAGGGTGTGGCGATGGCGAAGACCCCATCGCTGAACGCTTCGAGCCGCCCGGTGCCCCAGGTGGGTTCGCGTACCTCGATGTTGTTGGTGTCCATGCTAGAACCCTTCGCCGTCGCGCCCCTTGCGGCCCATCGCCACCAGTTGGCGCAGGAGCGGCGCGGGCCGGTAGCGTTCCTCGCCGTAGAAGCCCTGAAGATATTCCAGCACTTCCAGCACCAGATCCAGCCCCAGCTTGTTGCCCCAGGTGCAGGGGCCGAGTGGGTAGTTGGTGCCCAGGCGCATGGCGGTGTCCACGTCCGCCGCCGAAGCCACGCCTTCGCCCAGCGCGAACGCCGCCTCGTTGATGATCTGCCCGACAATCCGCGCCAGGATGAAGCCCGCCAGGGGATACTCGGTCAGGATCGCTTCGTCCGCGCCTGCCGCGTTCAGTGCCGCCCGCCAGCGCCGGTCCAGGTCGGGCGGCAGCCGTTCGTAGGTGAGCACGCCCGTGTAGGCCGGGTTGGGGGCGACAGCGGGGTTGGGGGTGGGCGTGTCGCCGTCGTGCAGGTAGAAGCCCGCGCCGCGCTTGCGCCCGATCTGCCCCGACTCGACCATGCGCTGCTGGATCGGGTGGGGGCGGTAACGTGGATCGCCAAAGAAAGCGGCGTGGACCGACCCGGTGACGGCAAAGTTGATGTCAATTCCGATCAGGTCCATCAACTCGAACGGCCCCATACGGAACCCGGCCAGCTTCACGCTCGCGTCGATCACGTCCACCGGGGCGATCTGTTCCCCCAGCAGGCGCAGCGCCTCGCCGTAGAAGGGCCGGGCCACCCGGTTGACGATAAAGCCCGGCGTGTCGGCGGCCTCCACCGGGGTCTTGCCCAGGCGACGCGCTAAATCAATCGTAGCGGTCACCGCTTCCCGACTGGTCCGCCGCCCGCCGATGACCTCAACCAGCGCCATCGCGGGCACCGGGTTAAAGAAGTGCATCCCCACCACGCGCTCGGGTCGTTCGGTCGCCCCGCCGATCGCGGTGATCGACAGCGACGAGGTGTTGGAGGCCAGGATCGTCTCCGGGCTGCACATCCGGTCCAGCGCGGCGAAAATCTCCTGCTTGACCGCCAGGTCTTCGATGGCGGCTTCGATGACAAACGCGGCGGGGGCCAGCGTCTCCCGATTCGTGCTGGCGACAATGCGTCCCATTGTCGCGTCCATCTCCCCTTCGCTCAGCTTGCCCCGGTCCACCCGCGCCTGCAACGCAGCGGTAATGTTGGTCAGTCCGCGCTCCACAAACTCCGGCTTGATGTCGTAGAGCAGCACCTCGTACCCGGCCTGCGCCGCAATCTGGGCAATCCCGCCGCCCATCGTCCCCGCGCCGATCACGCCGATCAGCTTTTTCTCGTCCATTATGGATCTCCCTGTCCGCGTGATGCGTGATGCGTGATAAGTGAGTTAGTGGGTCACGCATCACGCATCACGTATCACGCATCACGCATCTACTCGCCCTTGAACGCCGCCGGGCGCTTCTCGACAAAGGCGGTCAAGGCTTCGGCGTAGTCGGCGGTGTGTCCGGCGGTTTCCTGATTGTAGACCTCGTAGTCGAGCATCGTTTCCAGATCGGCGGTGAGGGCGCGGTTGAGCTGGCGCTTGATCAGGGCGTAGGCTTTGGTCGGCCCCTGGGCCAGGCGGATGGCCCACTCGCGGGTCGCCGTCTCCAACTGGTCGGCGGGGACCACGCGGTTGACCAGGCCGATCCGCAACGCCTCCTCGGCGGGGCAATCGTCGGCCAGCAGGCACAACTCCATCGCCTTGCCGATGCCAACCAGCCAGGGCAGGAAGAAGCTGCTGCCGCTGTCGGGCACCAGCCCCACGCGGGCGAAGACCTCGATGAACTTGGCCTTGTCGCTGGCGATGCGCAGGTCGCACGCGAGCGCGAGGCTCATCCCCGCGCCTGCCGCCGTGCCGTTGATCGCCCCCAGGATCGGCTTGTCCATGCCGCGCATCCGGCGGATGATCGGGTTGTAGCGGTCGCGCAGGGTGCTGCCAAAGGCCATGTTGTCGCTGCTGGCGGCCTGCCGTGCCTTCAGGTCTTCGCCCGACGAGAAGGCCCGGCCCGCCCCGGTCAGCACCAGGCAGCGCACCGCCCGGTCGCGCTCGGCCACCTTCAGCACATCTTGCAAATCGTCGGTCATCTGCTTGTTCAACGCGTTCAGCACATCGGGCCGGTTCAGCGTGATCGTGCCGATGCCGTCCGCTACTTCATAGGTGATCGTTTCATACGCCATTGTACGTCTCCTTTTGAGAAATTAGAAATTAGAAATTAGAAATTAGAAAACAGAAATCAGATAGCCGAGAAGGAAGATACATAGTCGAGCGTAACATGGACAAGCTGATTTCTAATTTCTAATTTCTAATTTCCTCGTTCGATTTACATACCGGTCGTGTCCCGCCAGCGCTGCGGCCTCCCGTCGTGCCCAGCGGGCGGCGAGGGGCCAGAGCAGGCGGTGGATACGGCGGGGGTGATACCAGCGGCTGACCAGGGCGTTCAGGTCGGGGTCGCGGGCGAAGCGGCGGATCAGGGTGGCGTAGGCCCGGTTGGGCATCCGGTCGTAGAGCCAGCGGTTAACCAGCGAGGCGCGCACCAGGGGCCGGATCTCGCGATTGGCGACCGTCTGCCAGTCTTGCCCGGTCAGTACGGCCTGCGCGGCGAGGTAGCCGGAGGTGAGCGCATGGCGGATGCCGAAGCCCCAGAGGAAGTCCTGAAAGCCGCCCGCCTCCCCGATGACAAAATCGTCGGTGCTGTGCTGGAACGCGGCCAGATCGCCGCCGCTGCCGCCCGACTTGTGCCGGTCGCGAATCTCGATGGTGGTGTGCTTCTGGAACTCGATGGCGGCACGCTCCAGCAGCCGATTCGCCTCGCGCCGCGCCTCGGTCAGCACCACCGCCAGCGTGCCCTCGCCCTCGATCACCACCAGATAGGCATAGGCGCGGGGGGCGATACGGAGGTCCACCAGCCCGCAGACCCAGTCGGGATGGTCGGTGTGGAAGGTGAAGCCGACCGAGACGAAACGCGACCCTTGCCCGAAGGTGCCGCCCGCCCAGATGTCGGCCTCGCCTGGCGGGCAGGCGGTATTGTACTGGAGGGGGATGCCCAGCGCCTCGG
>JBBSAN010000553.1:0-5097 GCA_038252265.1 Chloroflexia bacterium | reverse complement strand
TAGAGGAAGTTCCAGTACCACACCCCCGATGGGGTGAACCCGGCGCGGGGGCTGGTCAGCAGATAGAACGGCTTCGCCTCGGCCCCGGCGCGGATGGTGCAGCCGCCGCCGATGGGCAGGGGCGTGACGCCGAAAAGCTGCCCCCCGCTGCCCCGCGTCAGGTCGTGGTGGCCGCGGTAGTTGACAAACGGGCGCAAAACCAGGGCCAGCGGGCCGCGCCCCTCGCTATAATGGTAGCGGACATAGGTGGTGTTCCGCCCGTGCTCCATCCAGATCGTTTTTTCCAGCCGGGCCGCGCCCACGCGGTAGGCGAAGGTGGGGATCGCCCGCTCGTAGTTGAACGATTCGAGATGGACGAAGCCGCCGGGGTGGATGCGATCATCCTGGTACTCGTTCGCCCCCAGGTAATAGATGGTCCCATCCATCTCGATTTCTTCGTCGCAGTTTGCCAGGAGTTGGACCCGTTCCACCGGGGGCCGCAACGAGGCAACGAGCAGCCCGTGGTAGCGGCGGGTGTTGATGCCGGGGACGGTGCCCGCCGCGTAGCCCCCCAGCCCATTCGTCACCAACCACTCATGGCTGATCCCTTGCCCTACATCGCGGCACACGTCACGGCCCAGGGTAATCATAGCGGGTTGCTCTCCTCTACGGTGGCGAGGGGCGGGAGACCACTTCCGAATAGGCCGAGCCCCCGCCCTTACAGCCCTAAGATCTTGTTCAACGCGCCGACATTGAAATCGACAATAATCTGCCCGTCGATATCGAAGGTCGGCACGGTGCGGTAGCCGCCGGTCCAGCGCTCCAGTTGTTGGGCGGCCTCCGGCACTTTGTCGATGTCGATCTCGGTATACGGAATGCCGTTGCGCTCCAGAAACCATTTCGCCAGGTGGACGCTGGAACACCACGACGTGGTATAGAGCGTGACATTAGGTGGGGTCTCACTGTTGCTCACGATAGCTCCTCTCTTGCCGGGTCGTCCGGCGCGGGGATAAGACGACTGCAACAGGCCACCCGTCCCCTGAACGCGGCGGCGGCAGCATGGGCAAAAACGCCTGGGAGCGCCCTTATTATAGCATATCTTGTGCCGGGGGTAGGCCCGGCGAGGGTCGGGGATCAGGGGTCGGGATCAGTAATTGTGATAGGGTGATAACCTTCCAGATCTCAGAACACCCCGGCCCCATCCCCATCCCCCATCCCCTTCATGCAACCCGCTGCCGGATCGGCTATAATAGAGAGCGCAGACCAGTAATAAAGGAGCATTCCCCCATGACTTATCGCGTGACCCTCATTCCCGGCGACGGCATTGGACCAGAAATTACCGAGGCGACCCGGCGGGTGCTGGAAGCCACCGGCCTCCCCTTCGAGTGGGATGTGCAGGAGGCGGGCGTGGCGATGCTGGAAAAGACCGGCTCGGCCCTGCCCGACAGTGTGCTCGAATCGGTGCGGCGCAACAAAGTGGCGCTGAAGGGGCCGATCACCACCCCGGTCGGCAAGGGCTTCCGCAGCGTCAACGTCGGGCTGCGCAAGGCGCTCGACCTCTACGCCAACGTGCGCCCGTGCAAGACCCGGCCCGGCGTGCGCTCGCGCTACGATAATGTGGATCTGGTGGTGGTGCGTGAGAACACCGAGGATCTCTATGTCGGGATCGAGTTCGCGCTGGGCAGCCCCGAGGTGGAGCAGGCGCGGATCATGATCGAGGAGTTGAGCGGGCAGCGCATCCGCCGCGACTCGGCCCTCAGCATCAAGCCGATCAGCGTGACCGCCAGCCGCCGCATTGTCGAGTTCGCCTTCGACTATGCCCGCCAGAACGGGCGCAAGAAGGTATCTGCTGTCCACAAGGCCAACATCATGAAGGCCACCGACGGCCTGTTCCTGGCGACCGCCGAGCAGGTGGCGAAGGAGAACCCGGATATTGCCTTCGAGGGTGTCATCGTGGACAACATGTGTATGCAACTGGTGCAAAAGCCGGAGTTGTATGATGTGCTGGTGCTGCCCAACCTCTACGGCGACATCGTCTCGGACCTGTGCGCCGGGCTGGTCGGCGGGCTGGGCGTGGCACCGGGGGCCAACATCGGCGTCGATACGGCACTGTTCGAGCCGATCCACGGCAGCGCCCCCAAGTATGCCGGGCAGAACAAAGTCAACCCAATGGCGATGATCTACAGCGGGATCATGATGCTCCACCACCTGGGCGAACACGCTATCGGGGACCGGCTGGAGGCGATCCTGGACGAGATGATTGTCGAGGGCAAGTATGTCACCTACGACCTGAAGCCGCAGCGTGACGACCCCACCGCGATCAGCACCTCCGCCGTCGCCGACCACATTATTGAGCGCCTGCACGAGTGAACGAGGTATGAGGTACGAGGTATGAGGTATGAGGTTTGAAGTTTGAGGTTTGAAGTGACGGGACCGCGATACATGCTGCGGTCTCTGGCTCAAACCTTAAACCTTAAACTTCAAACCTTAAACTTCAAACCTCATGCTCCAACCCCCAACCCCTAACCCCCAACCCCCATGAAGATCGCCATCAACGGCTTCTTTGTTGCGAAGCCGCACACCGGCAGCGGGCAGTACCTCCACCAGTTGTGGAGCGCGCTGGCCCAACTCGACCTCCTGCCCGAGATCCCCCTGGAATACACGCTCCTCGTGCCCGGCACGTTGTCCGATGAGGCGGCGGCGTTATTCCCCGCCGCGCCCGGATTCACCGTCCAGACCACCCGCCTACCGCCGGGGATGCGGGGGCCGCTGGCCCAGCTCTGGTGGGAGCAACAGGGCCTGGGGACGGCCACACGGGCGGCGGGGGCCGACCTGCTCCACAGCCCCTACCTGACCGCGCCCTGGCGGGCCGCCCTCCCGGTGGTGACCACGGTCCACGACGTGGTCCCCTGGGTGGTGCCCGGCTACCGCGACGGGCGGCGGGTGCGGGCCTATTTGAGCCTGGCCGCCGCCGGGGTGCGCCGGTCGCGCCTCCTGCTGGCCGACTCCGCAGTGTCGAAGCGCGATGCGGTGCGGGTGCTGAAGGTGCCCGCCGACCGGATCGAGGTCGTCTATCTGGCGGCCAACCCGGCCCTGTTCACCCCGCCCGACCCCGGCGACATCGGGGAGATGCGGGCGCGGCTGGGCCTGCTGCCGCATTATGCGTTCTATATCGGCGGCTTCGATGAGCGTAAGAATGTGCCGCTGCTGATCGAGGCGTGGGCACACGCCCTGCCCCGGCTGATCGAAGCGGCGCACCTGGCCCACGAGCCGCTGCCGATCCTGGCGATCGGGGGCGCGGTGCCGCCCCCCGGTGGGCTGTTTCCCGACGTGGTGGGCCGAGCGCGGGAACTGGGGCTGCTAGCGGGCGACCCGGCGGGGGGCGAGCGCGACGGTGCGGTGCGCTTCCTGGGCCGGGTGCGCGAGAACGACAAGCGGCTCCTGCTGGCCGGGGCGCGGCTGTTCCTCTTCCCTTCGCGCTACGAAGGCTTCGGGTTGGACCCGCTGGAGGCGATGGCGGCGGGCTGCCCGGTGATCAGCAGCAGCGGCGGGTCATTGCCCGAGGTGGTGGGCGACGCCGCGCTCGTCCTCGCGCCCACCGACCGCGCCGCCTGGACCGACGCCATCGTGCGCCTGTGGACCGACCCCACCCGCCGCGCCACCTTGACTACGCGGGGCCGTGCCCGCGCCGCCACCTTCACCCCCACCCGCCTCGCCACCCAGACCCGCGCCGCCTATGTGCGCGCGCTAGCGATGCAGGTGGCCCCCGCCCAACCATAGGAGCACGCTGCACTCATGGCTAGCGAAAAGCAAGGCTGTCTCGTTGCCCTCCTCCGGCTGCTTGGGATCGGGCGGAAACGCTCACCCCCCGTCCCCCCTCCGCAGCAGACGTGGGCGGAACTGTTCCAGAATGAGGCAGCACCTGCGGATCCGGCCAGCCCAGCCAAGGGCGTGCTTGTCAATCCTGCCGACATGCCCTATGCCTTGCAACGAGCGCTCCTTAGCCCCAGCGAACGCGCCTTCTACTATGCACTGAAAAAAGCCACAAACGAGGAGTGGATCATTTGCCCGCAAGTACGGTTAGCTGATGTGTTCTTCAATACCAGCAAGGATTTCCAATGGCTCGCCAAGATCGCGTCCAAGCATGTAGACTTCTTACTCTGTGAGCCGGAAACGTTCCGCCCTGTACTAGGCATTGAACTGGATGACGTGAGCCATCGCCGCCCTGAGCGACTCAAGCGGGATGCCTTTGTCGAGCAGGTTTTTGCCATCGCAAAGTTGCCCCTCATTCGGGTGCTTGTACAGCGCAATTACGAAGTCAACGCATTAAGAGAGCGCCTTGATGCCGTCCTGGCTACTATCCCCCGCCGTCAACGTTCCCCCACCCCAGAGCAAGATCCGCTGGCTCCGTTGTGCCCGAAGTGCGGGGCGGTGATGGTCCGTCGCGTCGCAGAACGGGGTGAGCGGCGGGGCAAAGCCTTCTACGGCTGCTCCAACTTCCCGCAATGTAAGGGGACTTTCGAGCTTGCGTAAGCGATCTTTACACCCCCACCCGGTCATCCTGAGCGCCGCGAAGGATCTTCGGGGCGGTCCGAGGTGCCCGGGTCACGATCCCGATCTCCGATGACGACCGGGTGGCCCTGACAAGATCCTTCGCTGCGCTCAGGATGACCGGGTAGAGGTCGGCAACAGCGGGGCGGCACCCAGGCGGCAGGCAGGTCGGCATCTGCGCACCGCCCGCGGAACGTGGTATAATGGGGCGAAATGAGCATTGCACAACCCCCCCGCCGCGTCCTCTGGATCTGGCACGCCGCCGTGGTGGCCGAGTATCAGAAGCCGCTGGATGCGCTGGCGGCGCGGGGGTGGGACATGCACCTGCTGGTGCCGCGCCGCTGGCCGGAACGGGGCGGGCAGATGACCCCCCTGGAGCGGCAGCACGGCCCCCCCGGCGTCACCATCCACCCGGCGCGGACCCTGTTCACCGGGCTGTATTATATCTACCTCTTCCCCGGCCTGCTCGGCACCCTGCTACGGCTGCGGCCCGACGTGCTCCACGTCTATGAAGAAGCGCATAGCCTCCTGCCCGCGCTGATCCTGGCGCTGCGCCCGCTGCTGGCG
>JBBSAN010000552.1:0-5107 GCA_038252265.1 Chloroflexia bacterium | reverse complement strand
TATGCGGTGGTACATGTACGCGCTGCATCGTTTGTGCGAACGCCGCATAGTCTCTAGTCACGAAATTGCGGGGCATTTGGTTTTTGCTGAATAACTCCTTTGCTATGTAGGGCTTCAGACTAATAAGTTTCTCACGCAATTCTCTTAGAACAGCATCATCATGATGGCTTATCAGCGCATCCAAAGTTGGTAGGAGTTCATCACGACTTTGGTGAAAAGCGTCGGTACATGCTTTGGACGCATCAATTATTGGTGATAGATCACTTACTCCTGCCCTTGCAAGAATTGCCGCTTCGACATCATCATAATTATACACTTGCCAGTCACCAACTGTTCGGTTAAGTATAGACCGCTGCAATCCATTTTCAGGATCGAAACATTCTCCGGACACGGGACGATGAAAATTGCTCAGGTACATCAAGGAATGCTGGCCTAACCACGAGCCTGACCAAGATTCCGCTAATTGGCTAGTTGCCTCATTAAGTTGCTTGGAAATAGAGAATACTGGATCAACCTTAAACAGTTGAGCCGCCCGCTCACAATGAGCGGCGGCTCGTACGATGTCATCCAGAGTGTTATCCATAATTGGGTTTCCAGTTTCGTGACATCTATGTGACATCGGCGGCCATATGGCCGCCGATGTCAGCTTTTATTAGGTTTATTTAAAGCGAGGGAGCGGAAGACGAGATTCGAACTCGCGACCTTCTCCTTGGCAAGGAGATGCTCTACCACTGAGCCACTTCCGCGTTGCAGGGGTATTATACCAAAGGTGCCCGATCTTGTCAAGAACGGACGAACGCCCGTGGTTCGTGGTTGGTGGTTGGTGGTTCGTGCTTTGCCGGGGCAGCGGGGCGGGTGGGGCGGGGGATGGGGATCGGGCGGAGGGATGGCCGCCGACCCAACTTTGCATAACTACCAAATTGGTGCCTCTGAAACGTTGCGACTTGACGTAATATATGCTACAATGCCGCTCAGAGGGGTCGCTTACCGGGCGGCCTGCCAGATTGTGACGTGTAGGTAGGAGCAGCGGGCATGAGTGACACGGTGGGAGCGACCACGGGCACCGGCTGGACCGCCAATCCGAACCAGGGCGGTGCCCAGCATCAAGCGATTTATCAGAGCCGCCCGATTTATCAGGCGGCAGGGGCGCGACGGGCACCGGCCCACGATGCCGCGAACACGCCGAGCGACGTGTATGTTGCCACGCACAGCGACGGGCAATATGCGGTCGGCGTGGTGGTGCTGGGGCGGCCCGAATCCTTTTTCGGCGGGCTGGCTGCCCAGGAATTGGGCCAGACCCTGCGCGATTGGATCTGGAGCCACCGGGCGAACCCGCCGACCGAGCGCGAGTTCAGCTTCCAGCTCTCCAGCCAGCAGGCGCTGATCGCCGACAAGGTCCACACCCAGGCGCTCAGCGACTTGATGAGCCGGGGCGGGTCGGTCGATCTGTTGCGGCGGCGGGATCAGGTGGGGTCGCAGGTGGCGCTGGGGCTGTATGTGCTGGCGCTTGATGGGCGGGTGACATTCTACCTGCTGGGCAATCTGCGCGCGCAGATCTATTTTGCCGACCAGAACGCCCCGCCTGCCTTCTACACCGGGGAGGCCCCGGCCTACTGGAGCAGCCTGACCGGGGTGACCGGCAGCCCCGTGTGGCACACGGTCAGCCCGGCGCAAGGGGTCAGCCTGATCCTGACCGACCTGCCGGGGGAGTGGGGCAGCGACTTCCGGCTGCTGTACCAGCCCCAGCCGTTCAGCCTGGCTGCCGCCGCCGCTCCGGCGACCGCATCGGTGGGTTATGCCATCGCCATGATCGATCCGCAGGCGCTGGGCGCGGAACCGGTGGAACGCGGGACATCCCGCGACACCCGGCTCATTCCCCTGGATCCCCCGGCGCAGCCGCCCATTGCGGTGAACGCCCAGGACCCGCTCCACTTCCGCCCCCGCGCCGTGTTGCCCCCCCCCGGCACCGTGGGCCGGTTGCCCACCCCGCCTGCGGAGGATCAGAATATCTTTGGCGCGTCCGCGACGGCGGCAGCCGCATCCCGCTATTCCCCGGCAGATGACAGCATGGAGGGTTATGATGCGGGTCTCGATAGCTTGTCTGATATTGGCGCGGAGGAGGATGAGATGAATCGTTCCGAGGGGGATCGCCCGCAGTACCAGCCGCCTACGGCGGCCCGCCGCCCGGCGGCCTCGTCATCGTTGACGAGCATGATCCAGGGCAACACGCGGATGGTGGTCGGTGGGGCCGCCGCGCTGCTGGGGTTGATCCTCGTCTGCCTGGCAGCGGCGTTGCTTTTGCCCAAGGCCGGGGGCACGCCCGGTGCGGCCACGCCCACCCCGGTTGGCGCGGCCTGCTTCCAACCCTCCAACGCGTGTATCCAGGGGCGGATTCGGCAGGTGTGGGACAGTGATGGCGGCCTGGCGGTCTTCGGCAAGCCGTTGGCCCCGGCGCGCCAGGTGGGGACGATCCAGGTGCAAGACTTCGAGCGCTTCCGCTTCGAGATCCACTCCGACAACAAGCCGCCGTATGATATCCTGTTCGCCAACCTGGGGGCCGAGCGCTTCCACGCCACCGGTGGCAAGGACGCGCCGGCAGCCAAATCGGACGCGCCCGGCTGCAAGTGGTTCGAGGATGTGCAGCACAACGTCTGTGGCGATTTCCTCACCTTCTGGACGACGCACGGGCGGACGCTGGGGGCGGGGGGCAACCCCGAAGCCGCCTCGCTGGCCCTCTTCGGCCCGCCCCTCAACGAGGCCACCAAGACCACGGTGAACGGCCAGCCGATCACGGTCCAGTGGTTCCAGAAGGCTCGCTTTGAACTGCACGAAGATGCGCCGCCCGAATTCCGCGTGCAGCTCGGACTGATTGGCGTCGAGTCGGCCTCAACCGGCGGACGTTAGACGAGGTATGAGGTATGAGGTACGAGGTACGAGGTACGAGGTACGAGGTGTGAGGTATGAGGTTTGAGGTACGAGGTATGAGGTATGAGGTGTAATTACCCACTCAAACCTTACGCAATACGCAATACGCAATACGCAATACGCCTCACGCCTCACGTTTCACGTTTCACGTTTCACGCCTCACGTTTCGCGCATGAGAGGGGCGATGGAAGACGATTTTCTCACGTTGGGCCGGCAATTGATCGCCGCCCAGCCGTTTAGTGTGTTGCTGGGCACCCGCCTGGAAGCCTTCGTGCCGGGCCAGGTGACGATGGCGCTCACGCTGGGGCCGCAGCACACAGAGCAAGAGGACCTGGTGCACGAGGGCGTGATCAGCGTCCTGGCGAACATGGCCCTGATCTTTGCCGGAGGGTCAGCGCTGGGGATGCCGGTGGTCACTGCCGACTACAAAATCAACTATGTGCGCCCGGCTCAGGGAGCGGAACTGGTGGCGCGGGCGAGCGCCGTGGCGACCGCCGGGCAGCAGGCGGTGTGCCGGGGCGAGGTCGCCGTGATCCTGGGGGGGCAAGAAGTGCTGGTGGCGGTGGCGCAAGGCACGATCATCGGGCGCACCGCCGCCGGTATTTAAGCGGGCGCGGCCCGGTGTCGCGCTCCCCGGCGGTCTGCCTCGCTCGGCTATATCACCAACGTGGGGACGCGCGAAGCCGGTAACAGCCGCCGCTGTTTTTACCGGCTTTCTTCTTTATAGCATCGCCCGGGCGGGCGCAGGTGTACGGAGGTGCGGGTGATGGATGAGCGATTTCCGCTGGCCCTGTCTTATGATGATGTGTTGCTGGTGCCACAGCGGAGCGGCGTGCAGTCGCGGAAAGAGGTGGACGTGCGCACCCGGCTGTCGCGCCACCTCACCCTGATGATCCCCATCGTCAGCGCTAACATGGACACCGTGACCGAGAGCACGATGGCGATTGCGATGGCGCGGGCGGGCGGGATCGGCATCATCCACCGCTTCTTGCCCATCGAGCGCGAGGCCGAGGAGGTGCGGCGGGTCAAGCGCGCCGAGAACTTCGTCATTGCCGATCCGTACTCCTGCGACCCTGACCGGACCATTGCCGACGCGGTGCGGCTGATGGACGAGCAGGATGTGGGCACGCTGACCGTGGTGGACGCGACGGGGCGGCTGGTGGGGCTGATCGCCACACGCGACGTGCAGTTTGTGCGGGACCGGGAACAGGCCGTGCGCGAGGTGATGACCCCGGTAGCCCGGATGGTCACCGCCCCCACGGATGTTTCGCTGGAAGCGGCACGGGAGATCCTGGCCGAGCACAAGATCGAGAAGCTGCCGGTGGTGGACCCTGATGGGCGGCTGGTCGGGCTGATTACGGCCCGCGATCTCTTGCGGGCCAGCGAAAACCCCCGCACCAGCAAGGACGCGCAGGGGCACCTGCTGGTCGGGGCGGCCATCGGGGTCAGCGGCGATCACCTGGAGCGGGCGGCGGCGCTGCTCGACGCGGGGGCCGATGTGCTGGTGATCGACATCGCCCACGGCCACAGTGACGCGGTGCTGGATGTATGCGCGACCTTGCGGGCACGCTGGCCCCAGGTGGAACTGATCGCGGGCAACGTTGCCACGGCGGAGGGCACCCAGGACCTGATTGATGCCGGGGTGGACGCGGTGAAGGTGGGGGTGGGGCCGGGGTCGGCCTGCACCACCCGCGTGGTGGCCGGGTCGGGCGTGCCCCAGTTGACGGCGGTGCTGGAATGTGCCGCCGTGGGGCGGGCCGCCGGGGTGCCGATCATCGCGGACGGCGGGGTCAAGGTGTCGGGTGACGTAGCGAAGGCGCTGGCGGCGGGGGCCTCCAGCGTGATGATCGGTGGGTTGCTGGCCGGGACCGATGAAAGTCCGGGCCGCCCGGTGACGCGCCGGGGCCGCCGCTACAAGCACTATCGCGGCATGGCCTCGCTGGCCGCCACCGTGGCCCGGCGCAAACGCGAAAAGACCGACCTGGACACGGAGGACGAGTGGATCAGCGAGGTAGTGCCAGAGGGGGTCGAGGCGTTGGTGCCCTACCGGGGCAGTGTCCACGAGGTGCTGGTGCAACTGGTCGGCGGCCTGCGCAGCGGTATGAGCTACAGCGGCGCGACCAGCCTGGCCGAGTTCGCTGCTCGCGCCCGCTTTGTCCGCATGACCGCCGCCGGGCTGCGC
>JBBSAN010000551.1:0-5108 GCA_038252265.1 Chloroflexia bacterium | reverse complement strand
TCCGCATTCGCGCTGGACGCGGCGGCTCATGGCGACGCCGCTGCCGGTGGCGTTGCCCGCCGCTTTGTACGCCTTGTGGGGGCTGGCGCTGATCCGCGCCGGGCAAGCAGGCGGGGAGAACGGAGAGAGTGCGGGGTCACAACCCGATCTGGCCGCTATGCTGCGGCCCTCGGCGGAAGGGATCGCCGGAGGGTTCGGCCAGCCGCCGTTTGCCACCCTGGCCTGGGCGCATCTGGTCGCGTTCGATCTGCTGGCCGGGCGCTGGATCTATCTCGACAGCCAGGAGCGCGCCATTCCTGCCTGGCAGGTGGCCCCGGCGCTGGGGTTCACCCTGCTGACCGGCCCGGTCGGATTCTTGCTATATCTTGTGATCAGGACGATCCACGAGGTGCGCCGCCGCTGATCGGTGGCCTGTCCCACGCAACTCTTTTAACCCTGTTGTATGTCGAAAGGATGCTAATCATGGGTACCATTGGTTATGCCGCAATGTTTGAACAATTTCATCCGACCGACCTGTTGCGCTTTTGTCAGCAGGCCGAGGATGCCGGGTTCCCCGCCGTCATGGCGTCGGACCATTTCCACCCCTGGGTGCCGGGGCAGGGGCAGAGCGCCTTTGTCTGGGCCTGGATGGGCGCGCTGGGGGCGACGACCAAGCAGCGCTTCGGCACCGGCGTGACCCCGCCGGGCTATCGCTATCACCCGGCGATCATCGCCCAGGCCGCCGCCACGCTGGAGGCGATGTATCCGGGGCGCTTCTACCTGGGGCTGGGCGCGGGCGAGGCGCTGAACGAGCATATCGTCGGGCAATACTGGCCGGAGCCGGTGACCCGGTTGGAAGTGCTGGCCGAGGGGATCGAGATCATTAACAAGCTCTTTTCGGGCAAGGTGATCAAGCACAAAGGCACCTACTTCACTGTGGAGAGCGCCAAGCTCTACACCATGCCGGCGGCACCGCCGCCGATCTACGTCGCCACCAGCGGCCCGGTGAACGCCGAGCGCACCGGGCGGACCACCGACGGGATCATCACCGTGGGCGCGGCGGACGAGAAGATCAAGATGCTGTTGAGCCGCTTCGAGAAGGGCGCACGCGAGGCGGGCAAAGACCCGGCCAAGATGCCGCGCATCCTGCAACTGCATGTGTCGTGGGCGGAAACGCGGGAGGCGGCGAGCGATGCGGCGGTGAAGGAGTGGCCGAACGGCGGCATGAACTTCCCCAAGGCCGACATCCGCAACCCCGAAGACTTCGAGGCGATGGCGAAGCTGGTCCGCGCCGAGAACTATGTCGGGCGGGTGCTGATCTCGCCGGACCTGGACGAGCACCGTGACCACATTCAGCACTTCATCGATCTCGGCTTCAACGAGATCTACGTCCACAACACGGGGCGCAACCAGGAAGAATTCATCGCCGCCTATGGCCGCAGCGTCGTGCCGCAGTTGCGCTGGCCTGAGTAACCGATGACGGCGCAACTGGACGAAACGCACGCGGCCTGGCTGGCGACCCGGCGGGTGGGGCACCTGGCGACGGCGGGGCCGGACGGTGCCCCGCACGTCGTCCCGGTTTGCTTCACCTGGGACGGCACCGCCCTCTATATCGCCCTGGATACGAAGCCCAAGCGGGTCGCGCCCACACGGCTCAAACGGGTGCGGAATATCCTTGCCAACCCGCAGGTGGCCTTCCTCTGCGACACCTATGACGAGGACTGGAGCCGCCTGGGCTACCTGCTGATCCACGGCACGGCGGACCTGCTCGACCCTGGCCCGGCGCACGCCGCCGCCGTCGCCCTCTTGCGCGAAAAGTATCCGCAGTATCGGGCCATGCCCATCGAGGCGCAACCACTGATCCGCATCCTCCCGGAGCGTGTCACCGCCTGGACCGGTGCAGCCCTGGCCTCATCACAAGACTCTGCCGCAGACGACCTGATCCGCCCATCGCAATCCGCCCATCGCAATCCGCTCGATCTGGCGGCGCTCGTGCGGGGGCGGCGCAGCGTGCGGGCCTATCAAGAGCGCCCGGTCCCGCGCCCGCTGGTCGAGCAGGTGCTGGAGGCCGGGCGCTGGGCACCGTCACCGCATGGGCGGCAGCCGTGGCGCTTTGTCGTGCTGACCACAGATGCAGCCAAGCGCCGCCTGGCCGATGCGATGGCGGTGGAGTGGGAACGCAATCTGGGGATGGACGGTCAGGACGCGGCGGTGGTGGGCATCCGGCTGGCGAAGTCGCGGGAACGGATGCTCGGTGCGCCGGTGCTGGTGATGTTCTGTCTCTACCTGGAGGAGTTGGACCGCTACCCCGACGCCGGGCGGCAAGCCGCCGAGGCGACGATGGCCGTGCAAAGCCTGGGCGCGGCGGCGCAGAACATGCTGCTGACCGCCTACAGCCTGGGGCTGGATGGGGGGTGGATGTGCGCGCCGCTCTTCTGCCCTGAAGTCGTCGTCGCCGCGCTCGACCTCGACCCGGCGCTGATCCCCCACGCCCTGCTCACCTTCGGCTACGCTGCCCGCGACCCGGTGCGCCGCCCCCGCAAGCCACTGGATGAGCTGATCGTCATGTACGAGTAGCAGGAAGGCGGCATAAGGGATGTAGGCTCAGGCCACTATCGTGGTTGCTCGTCCGCCAGGCGAATTGCCACCTCTGTTTGCCATTTCTCCGGGTCTGGTTCTTCGTTGGGGCCAATGAGGTAGGATTCGTACCGCCCGGCGAAGGCGTCACCGTTCGCTGTGTCCCATTTATCCCACACAAGCCCGTGCGCGGCTCCCCAATCCAGCAACGCCATGTTCGCCTTGAGACCATTCCTCATTCCCGTGTAGACGAGGGTCGCGTATCGCCCCGCCGGGAGACTGCCAGCGGCGACGCGGGCATCGCCGGACACCGCGGTCGCAACCGGCACCCCCAGCTCAATGTCGAGCTTCGCCTTCATATCGATGGTGTGAAAGCGGGTGAACGGCGCACCGGCCCATTCGATCCCTCGCGTTTCCAACCAGATGAACACGTCTCTCAGTAGGTGCGGGATCACGGTCTCTAATTCTCGCATAGACACCTGTGTGCGAATACCGGCGTAGGGTTGCTCGGTGCGATCTTCCAGCTTTGGCTCGGTGATCATCGGTCCCGTCTCCTTGCTTGTTGTTCGTCTCACCCCAATGGCCTCTGCATTATACCTGAGACCCGGTCAGTGCGCACGTATAAGCCTGGCCCGATCCGCAGTCAGTGGATCGGGCCAGGCTCTAACAACCGAATGATCGCCGGCGGCGCTAGACAGGGGAGTCGTCTGTTTCTTCACTCGTGTGATCGCCGAGCCAGTAGGCGCGATCTGCCGCCGACAGGTTCAGGCTGGCGCGCACGGCGGCGGCGAAGTCTTGCTGGCCGACGGTCGGGGCTTGTTTGGCGTGATACATCGCCCCGGCGGTCTGGGGACCCGCGCCACCCAGCCCCGCCCGCAATGCGTCGGCGGTGCAGCCCAGGATCGTGCCCAGGTCGCCCAGCAGGCGGGCAGGCACCGTTTCCACCGGGATGATCCGGCGGTCGACTTTGAACAGGATCTCGCTGGTCAGACGCACGCGGGCGGCCACCTCGCGCATGTTCAACCCCCGCGCCTTGATCCGCTCACCCAGGCTCGGCTCGGCCACCGTGACGGGCACGGCTTGTGCTTGCAACGCAGCGCGGGCGAACCCGGCGGCGCGGGCAACGGTCGAGGCCGGGGCGTCAGCAGCAGGCGTGGTCGCCGCCAGGGCCAGATCGATCAGAGTCGCGGCGTGCTGTGGATAGCGGCGCAGCCAGGCGGCGGGGGCTTCCCCCTCTCCTAGCGCGTCCAAAAAAGCCAGTTTTAACAAGCGCACATCCACATCCGGCGCGGGATCATTTTGCATATTCATCGCTGATTCCCCTATCTTCCCTCATACTCCCGCTTTGAGGAAACATACATAACTCAAAGCTCAAACTTCACACCTCAAACCTTACATTTCATTATCCGCCTGCTGCCATCCATTCCCGGATCGTCTGCTCGCCGCGCCGCAAATAGGTGCGGATGGTGCGGTCGCTGACCCCCAGCAGGCGGCTGATCGTCTGTTCACTCGCGTCTTTGCTGCCCTCTTTGAAGCCCAGCAGCTTGAGATAGACCGCCCGGCGCACATCGCCTTCCAGCTGGGCCAGGGCTTCGGGCAAGAACAGGTCGGTGCCCACCTCGTGCGGGTCGGCCAGCATGTCTTCTTCGCTCCAGTTGTCGCCCTCGTCCGACACGCCGCGCCGGAAGGGGCGCTCGTGGGCACGTTGGGCGCGCAGGCGGTCGGCGGCATCGGAGCAGGTCAACACCACCATCCGTCGGAAAAAGACCTCCCAGAACTCCTGGCGGCTGCCGGTGTCGAACACCTCGCGCCACATTTGCACTGTCGCCATCTGCATCAAATCGTCCTGGTCGGCCTCCGACCGGGGGAACTGGGCGCGGGCGGCGCGGGCCAGATGCGGCGCGGCGCGGTCGATCAGGCCCTCGGCCAGCGCGTCGGCCCGCGTCCGGTCGCCTGCGCGGAGCAACGCTCGGATGGCGTAGACCACCGTTTCGGGGGCCTGGGCGGCCTGCGCTGCTGCCCCGAACGCCGGAGAGGCCGGGGCAGGCAGGGCGCGGATCTCCGCCTCCACGTCGGGACGGCGCTGGTAGGCACGAGTCAGCCCCAGCGCCGGGCCAGTTTGTGGCTCGACCGTCAATCCGGTGTCTTGCATGGTGCGGTCCTCCTTGGCGGGGGATATCCTTCTGCTCTCTGTATCGGCGGGGTCGGGACAAAAGCGGAAAGGCAAATTTCAGGATGTTCAGGCCGTTAGTCCGTCCCAGCGATTTCGCTCTCTGTATAGCACTTGCCCAGCCATTAAAGGAAGAGAGCGCTGTCGCTGTAGGGGTGTCCGCCGGAGACCTTATAGGCATCTAAGCTAACCGAACAAACCAGGAAACATGCTTATAGAAGGCGAATGTGCTGATTATGAGAAGGTGTCATCCTGAGCTTGACTTTGTACATTTTTGCCGAGCGGGGCAGCCTTGCGTTTGGTCGGAGACCAGAAGCAGCCGCAGGAATATTTTACACCCGGGCCAGCGGCGGGATGTAAAATAGTCGCCGTCTCACGCACC
>JBBSAN010000550.1:0-5113 GCA_038252265.1 Chloroflexia bacterium | reverse complement strand
GGAACAGGGGGCCGAACCACAGGATCGGCGTGGTGTAGAAGGCGGGTAGCGGCATCTCGTGCGGCAGCTTGTATTCCAGTACCGGGCGCAACTCGGCAAAGGCGCTGTCGATTACCAGCGCGCCCACGTCCGCCATCTGCGGCGAGGCCAGCAGGGTCGAGGACGCTCCCATGCTGTCGCCAAGGACAGCCATGTGCGCCAGGGCGAACGGCGTGCCGTCGCCGTCCTTGCGCATGAAGTCATAGGCCCCCAGCAGGTCCAGGTACTCGCGGTTGCCGATGGTGAAGCGGGTGCCCTCGCTCTCACCACAGGCCCGTAAGTCGAACATCAGCACTGCGTAGCCGTGCTGCACCAGATCATGTGCCACCTTGTCGCTGCTATAGTTCGCGTCGATCCGGTTCTGCTTCAGTCCATGCACCATGATCACGCTGCGCCCGTTGGGGGTGTCGGGGCGGAACAGCCAGCCCTTCAGCCGCAGATTATCAGCCCGGCTCATGAAGCTGACATCGCTCTTGTGTGGGCCGATAGTGGCCGCCAGCTCGGTTTTCAGCGGCGTGCTATCCACCTGGGTGAGCTTGTTGGCGATATACACGCTGGGGACCACAATTGCCAGCAGCGCCAGCAGTAGCAGCAGGAGCGCGGCGATGGCGGTGCGCCGTAGCCAGGCCGAGCGGACCGGCTTGACCATGGATAAGGTGGGATAAACGCTCATGATATTTTCCTTAGCCTGGAATGAGAGAGTGCTTGGCGTTTATGCCGCCCATGACATAAGCCACGCTCAGGGGAGAGAATTCGGCCCTCTTTAGTATATAGACTATTTATGGCTAGTGCAATACCCATCAGGCACGAGCCGCGCTCTGTTCAATGCCCCGGATCGGGCAGGGCAAGCGTCCTACAGACGGTGGGAGCCGATCCCTTTTGCGTGTTTGGCCCGCCCGGTGGTATAATAGCACGATAGCGCCCGGCGTGGGCCGGAATTTTTGCCATCGAGCACCGCATGAAAATTGTGACCGTGGTGGGGGCGCGTCCCCAGTTCATCAAAGCAGCCCCCCTGAGCCGCGCCCTGCGGCGTCACCCTGCTACCCACGAATTCCTGCTCCATACCGGCCAGCACTACGACGACGCGATGTCGGCGGTCTTCTTCCGCGAGCTGGCCTTGCCCGCGCCCGATCTGAACCTGGGGGTGGGGTCGGGGTCGCACGCGGCGCAGACGGCGCAGATGCTCCAGGGGATCGAGGCGGTGCTGCTCCAGCAACAGCCCGACGGCCTGCTGATCTATGGCGATACCAATTCGACCCTGGCCGGGGCGCTGGCCGCCTCCAAATTACATATTCCGGTAGCGCATGTGGAGGCGGGGCTGCGGAGCTATGACCGCCGGATGCCGGAGGAGATCAACCGGGTGGTGGCCGACCAACTCGCCACGCTCTTGTTCTGCCCGACCGAGGGAGCCGCAGCCAACCTCGCCAGGGAGGGGATCACGGCGGGAGTCCATGTGGTCGGGGATGTGATGTACGACGCCTTGCGCGGGAACCTGGCGCTGGCTGCCAGCCGACCCGCGCCGCCCGCCACCCATGACCTGCCGGGCAAAGGCTACCTGCTGGTCACGGTCCACCGCGCGGCGAACACCGACGATCCGGTCCGGCTGCGCGATATTGTGACCGCCTTGAACGCGCTGGATGAACCGGTGATCTTCCCGGTCCACCCCCGCACGCGGGCGGCGCTACATGCGGCGGGGCTGGCCCTGCGCCCCCATGTGCGGGCGATTGACCCGGTCGGCCCGCTCGACATGCTGCGCCTGGAGCAAGACGCCCGGCTGATCTTGACCGACTCGGGTGGGGTGCAGAAAGAAGCCTACTGGCTGGCCGTGCCCTGCCTGACCCTGCGCGATGAGACCGAATGGGTCGAAACGGTCGCTCAGGGCTGGAACGTGCTGGTTGGCACCGACCCGGCGCGGATCACCGTCGCCGTCGCCACCTTCGCCCCGTCCGGCCCCCCGCCGCCGCTCTACGGCACGGGCCACGCGGCAGAGGCGATTGCTACGATTTTGGAAGAGACGTGGGGGCTTTTGGATTTTAGATTTTAGATTTTAGATTTTGGAGTACGGGTTTTGCGCTGAATAGTCCAAAATCCAAAATCCAAAATCTAAAATTAATGAGGGGAACCATGTCATTAGGAGAAGGAACCCGCGTCCACGCCACTGCTGAGGTGGCCGACAGCGCGGAAATCGGGCCGAATTGCCAGATCTGGCACCAGGCGCAGGTGCGCGAGCGGGCCACGCTGGGGGCCAACTGCATCGTCGGTAAGGGCGTGTATATTGACTTCGACGTGCAGATCGGCGCGAACGTCAAGCTCCAGAACCGCAGCAGCGTCTATCACGGCACGACGCTGGAGGATGGGGTGTTTGTCGGCCCGCACGTCATCTTCACCAACGACAAGCTGCCCCGGGCGATCAACCCCGACGGCACGCGCAAGAGCGACGACGACTGGGTGATCGGCCCGATCCGGGTGCGTTACGGCGCGTCGCTGGGCGCGGGGGCGATCATCCTGCCGGGGGTGACGGTAGGGCGCTGGGCGTTGGTTGGATCGGGCGCGGTCGTCACCCATGACGTGCCCGACTATGGCATTGTCATCGGCAATCCGGCGCGGCTGGTCGGCCACGCCTGCCCCTGCGGCCACCGGCTCGCCCACGTGGGCAGCACACCCGGTCAACGTCTGCTGATCTGCCCGCACTGTGGCCGCGAAGTGAATCTGGAAATCGGGGGCGGGGACGATACAGGGGATAGCGAGTCGCTACTAACCCCCAACCCCTAACCCCCAACCCCCAACCCCCAAAAGGAGCAACCATGATCCCGATAGCGAAGCCCACGGTGGGCGAGGAAGAAAAGGCCCTGGTGCTGGAGGTGCTGGATAGCGGGATGCTGGCCCAGGGTGCGATGGTGGCGCGGCTGGAAAGCGAGTTCGCCGCCTATTGCGGGACCAAGCACGCCGTCGCCACCTCGAACGGCACCACGGCGCTGCACCTGGCGACGCTGGCCCACGGCCTCGGCCCCGGCGACGAGGTGATCACCGTGCCGTTCACGTTCATCGCCTCGGCCAATTCGATTGTCTACGTGGGGGCGCGCCCGGTATTCGTGGACATTGAGCGGGAGAACTACACTCTGGACCCGGCCCTGATCGAAGCGGCGATCACCCCGCGCACGCGGGCGATCATGCCGGTCCATCTCTACGGCAATCCCGCCTATATGGAAGAAATCTGCGCGATTGCTGACCGGCACGGCCTGATCGTGATCGAGGATGCAGCGCAGGCCCACGGCGCGGCCATCGGGGACCGGCGTATGGGGGCGTGGGGGCAATCGGCCTGCTTCAGCTTCTATCCGACTAAGAACATGACCACTGCTGAGGGCGGCATGGTCACCACCGATGACGACGACCTGGCCGACCGGCTGCGCCTCCTGCGCGGCCAAGGGATGCGGAAGCGCTATTATCACGAGATCATCGGCTACAACTTCCGCATGACCGAGGTCCACGCGGCGCTCGGCGTGGGGCAACTGCATCGGGTGGAAGCGAACAACGACCGGCGCATCGCCAACGCCATGTACCTGAACGCGCACCTGCCCGCCGACAAAGTGCGGGTGCCAACGGTGCGCCCCGGCACGCGCCATGTCTTCCACCAGTACACGGTGGAAATACTGCCGCCGCTGGAGCGCGACGCGGTGCGTGCCCGGCTGGCCGAGTTGGGCGTGGGCAGCGAGATCTATTACCCGCTGCCGGTCCACCGCCAGGAGCCGTACCGGGCACTGGGCTACGGTGACGAGCATTTCCCGGTCACCGACGAGATGACCGGGCGCGTGCTGTCCTTGCCGATCCATCCCGCCGTCACCCAGGCCGACCTGGAGACGATTGTCGCCGCTGTGGAGGCGCTGTAGTGGCGACCGAAGCGGCCCCGCCGCTGCGCGCTGCGGTGATCGGCGTGGGCGCGATGGGGCGCAACCACGCGCGGGTGTTCAACGAGATCGAGTCGGCCCGGCTGGTCGGGGTGGCCGATGCCGACCCGGCCACCGCCGAGCGCGCCGGGCGGGCGTTCCATACCCCGCACTTTACCGACGTGGCCCAACTGCTGGACGAGACGCGGCCCCAGGTCGTGGTGCTGGCGGTGCCGACGCTGCTCCACCTGCCGGTGGCGCGCGAGGTGCTGCGGCGCGGGATCCACCTGCTGGTCGAGAAGCCGTTGGCCTTCACCGTCGAAGAGGGGGCCGAGATCATCTACCTGGCTCAGGAGGCGGGGGTGGTCCTGACCGTCGGCCATGTCGAACGCTACAACCCGGCGATCCTGGCGCTGAAAGAGCGGCTCCAGGCGGGCGAACTGGGCCGGGTCTACCAGATCAATGCCCGGCGGCTGGGACCGTTCCCGGCCCGCGTGCGCGATGTGGGCGTGGTCATCGACCTGGCGACGCACGATGTAGACATCATGCGCTACCTGACCGGGGCTGAGGCGACCCGCGTCACCGCCGAGACGGCCCGGCGCATTCACACCGACCACGAAGACCTCCTTTCCGGGCTGGTCCGCTTCTCCGACGATACCATCGGCGTGCTCGACATCAACTGGCTGACCCCGACCAAGATCCGCGAACTGCTGGTGACGGGCGAACGGGGGCTGTTCCATGTCAACTACCTGACGCAAGACCTGACGATCTACGAGAACAGCACCGCCCCGGCCAGTTGGGACACGCTCCGCAACATCACCGGAGTGAGCGAGGGCAACATGATCCGCCCGCGCATCGTCAAGACCGAGCCGCTGCGGGTGGAACTGGAACGCCTCATCGCCGCCGCCAACGGCCAACCCGCCGATCTGGTCAGCGGGCAAGACGGCCTCCATGCCCTGACCGTCGCCCGCGCCCTGGTCGCCGCCGGGGAAACCGGATCGGTGGTGCATCTGGACAGGACTGAGGACTGAGGACTGAGAACTGAGAACTGAGAACTGAGGACTGACTGAGAACTGACGACTGGCGACTGACGACTGACGACTGACGACTGACGACTGACGACTGAGAAGGGGGAGACACTCAATGGCAAAACATGGCGCGGCCACGCCAACAGGGACAGGAGGGATGAT
>JBBSAN010000549.1:0-5138 GCA_038252265.1 Chloroflexia bacterium | reverse complement strand
GGAGACCCCCCTAACCCTCCCCCCTAAGTAAGCTGTTTTGGCTCTGTTTTGTGCCTGCGTGGTACCTAGCTGGGCGGACGCTACCCGACTTTTTCGCGGTGAGTAGCTTCTTTCTGCGGCAGGGAGGAGACCGGTCAAAACTTGCGGCTTCCCGTTGGGTGAATCACCGGTGGACCAATCACAAAACGAGGGGACATCGGGGGCCGACGGCGGCGCAAAGACCGCTGATGCGGTGAGGGACCAGGGCTAGGGCACGCGCGATTGGGCAGATCCGAAAAGGAAGGGAAAAGAGGAGTACGAGAAAAGGATAGCAAAAACCCGACGGATGGGGGAGGTACGGACGGAAGGTTGGAGAGGAGGGGGAGTGGGGAGAGCGGAGGGGGGGAGAGGAGGTGGAGGAAGATGAGGACAAAGAGAAAATGAGGTGGAGAAAGAGATAAAGGGATAAGTCGCCTGACGAAGGTTGCCTCCGGCTCGGTCCCGCGCAAGCACCGCCGCATATGCGCCGCTCCGCAACACCCCCAACATCGGGACGACATCCACCAAGCGGTACCGCGCGCCGCCCATCCGTGCTTCCCGAACCGACCAAGGGGGAACCCTCCGGACATCGAGGGTCGGCATTGGTCGGTTCACGGGTGATCCGACCAGAGGAACACGTGGGTCTGTGGGGTGCCTCGTGAAACGGCTCCTAAAGATGGGGCCGGCGCTCATAGCGATTGAGCTAGTCGTCACATAAGGAGCGAGGCAGTTGGGATCGCGACGCACCGGCGAACATCACCCGGGCTCAACCCGCTTGGCCGGATCGCCTTCACCAATAACAGCATCGATGCTAGAGTATTGTATGGCGCGGAGCCATCGGCCCGGATCCGCTAACCCAGACCGTACCTCCCAGAGGACCCGGATGTCGAATCGTAATCGCTACCGCCAACTCTTCGATAACCCGGCTACCGAACAGGCACGGCTGCTGCTCCTGGCCCAACTCGCGGCGGCCTACATTCAGGAGCACGCCGCCCCCTTCTTGCCGCAGCCGCCCACCCGCATCCTCGACCTCGGCCCCGGCCCCGGTTTTCTCGCGCTGGAACGGCACACCCTCTACCCGGAGGCCGAAGTGATCGGCCTCGACAACAACCCCGCCATTATTGCCAACGCCCGCCAGCGGCTCGAAATGACCCCCTCGCCCCTGGTCCACTTCGTCGTCGGCAACATCCAGGAGGCCCGGCCCGCCGGCCCCTTCGATCTCGCCTACGCCGCACTGGTCTTTTTATACCTCACCGACCTCCCGCGCGCCGTGGAGCGGATCTACCACGCGCTGGCCCCTGGCGGCACCCTCTGGATCAAAGATCTGAACACTGGCTCCCCGGAGTACACCAGCGACCCGGAGTATCACTACCTGACGGACAACCTCTTCGCCAGCATGCGCAAGGCCGGTTACCAAGTGGATACCACCACCGATCTGCCGCCACTGCTGCAGGCCGCCGGATTCATCGACAGCGCCCTGCATACGGATGAAGCCTACCCGATGGGGAGCCGCACGATCGAAGGCGAATCGTTCCTCATCAACACCATCGCGGGCCTCCACGCCAGCCGCAAACTGATCAGCCGAATGCAGGGCCTGTCCGAAGAAGACCTCGAAGCCAGTCTCGAACGGTTTGCCCGCGCCGCCCAAGCCCGCCCCGACCCGATTACCACCCACCGCCCGGTCAATATCCTCGCCCGCCGTCCCGCCCGCTAGGCCCACCGTCTCGGCCATCCCACTTTAGGACCGTCTTTACTTTAAGTGAAGCACTCACCACCAGTGATCAGCAATAGACATCTTGATTAAGGAACCTACCCGACGAACTGGTGAGTGCGGCCCGGCCACGGGTGATCGGCGACCCGGCGGTCCCCTAGCGCCTGCTGGACGTGCTACGGAGGGAACTCGCCCGCAGCTGACAGGGACAATGCGGTCGCTGCGCTGAAGCACGGCAGCCCGTAAGCCGCCAGCCGCTGGTCCAGCGCACCTTCCCCGCCAGGGGCTGAACGACCGGTTTGCGTCCGTCGAGATGCGCGTGGCGGTCGCGGCCGGGAGTAACCCGACCGAACCGGCCGGCCGGGAGCGACTGCTGACGGGCGGTACCGATCCCCACGGATACATCCGCCAGGGCACGGCTGGGGGGCTGGCCGCCGCGAAGGATGCGGTAGAGCAGACGGCCCTCGTGGCGTTACTGGAGGACGAGGCTGGGCGGGGCGGCGGCGAGCGGCCTACGCACTAGGCCGTGTGATTACCATCCCGGCCATCCAGGCGGCGTTGAACAAACGTCAACGTGACGGGCACGCCGAAGTCGGGGGCCGCTGCCGTCGCGCTGGACTCCCTGGCCCCGACCGCGCCCGATGGGCGGGCGGCGCGACCCGGAGAGGCGGGGGCCGCAACCCGGAGCCGACGCGCGTGGACCCCTCATTCCCATGGACGCGACGGTACTCTAGGCATCCCCCATCAACCAACGCGTCGTGACCTTCCGCGTCCGGATCGTGATCATCTTCTTGGGGAGACAGTACTTGGGTACCACCGGGATCTCGGCCCGCGCGGTCAACGCGCGCCGAAGTCAGGGGGCAGTGGACGACAGCGGTCGGTTCACTGGTGAACCGACCAGCGGGGCGCGCTGGAGGAGGGGGGAAAGGGTGTTGGGAGGGTGGAAAGAGAGGAGGTCTGGGGATGGGGCGGGAATAGGTGGGATAATTCGGCCGAAGAACAAGCGGACAAATGGACGGGCCAGCAACCGGAAAACCGGACCGACAACAACCTGGGAACCACCTCTGACAAACCTCTCCGCTGCAGCCCAATGGCACCCCCTACACCCGCCCATGAACCTGGCTCACTGGTGAGCCGACCCTGTGCGGTCGGCGCTTCACCCGCAGCTGGCTCACCCAAGAGCCACCTCCTGTGGTACAATAGCGAGGGGGTAGCTAGGACGGGCACGGGGCCTTAACGGGGGGTGCCCCGACGATGCGACTTGGAATCGCTGATGGGGCGGGGATGACCAGTGCAAACCGCCTCATTCTAGCGTTGGGCTTTTCGCAACCGCGCTGCGTTTCCACCTGTTAGCGAAACCCCTTGATCGTACGTGCGCCCCTGCGGGTTGCTGCAGATTTCTGGGCGTCTAGAGGAGTTGTCAGGGATGGTAAGTACAGCCGAAGATAGTCGCTGGCGGGCCGTGGGCCCCTACCGGGGAACCAATGCCTCGAAAGCCGGATTGCTTGAGGAAACCCGTCAGTTTTTGCTGACCTATGCCCACTTGCGTGATCTCGCGGCCACCCGGCGGGCGCTTCTGGCGGAGGGGCTGCCCCAACGCGCGCGCGCGACCCGCGAGACCATCGTCCTCCTCATTCAGCAACGCCTGGCCCGGTGGCATCCACCCGCCTGGGTGTGGGGGGATCTGATCACCTTCGCCCAAAACGAATCACGGGAATCCTTGCAGGCCGCGCTGCTCCTGCACGTGGTGCGGCAAGATACCCTCTTATATGATCTGGTCCAGCACCTCATTACCCCGCACTGGGTGGGCGGCGAGCATCAGCTGATCCGGGCCGATGTCCAGCGTTTCCTCGATGCTCAGCAGCCCACCCACCCCGAAATCACCCGCTGGAGCCATGCGACGCGCGAGAAACTCGCGGGCAATCTGCTCACCATCCTCCGGGATTATGGCCTCTTGCAGGGCACGGCTCAAAAGCACCTTGTGGAACCGGTCGTGCCGCTCCCCGTCGCCCAGCATCTCGTGCGATTGCTGCGGGCGGAAGGAATCGCGCCCGCCGCACTGGCGGCCCATCCGGACTGGCGGATCTGGTTGTGGGACGCCGGGCGGGCCCAGGCGGCGGTGGAGGCGACCCTTCACCAGACGGCGGCGGCATGAATGAGTTACAGGACCGGCTGGATTACCTGCGCGACCGCCTGCACACCGCTTACGACAGCCTCGGACACAGCAGTGGTCGGCCCTATGTCTACTTCGTCTACCCCCCGGAGCAGGAGCGGACGCTCCGGCGCCTGGCCGATGAAACCCTGCGTAGCGATCCGCAGCTCTGCTTTCAGCAGATCGACCTCCTGCCGCTGACCATCGAGAGCCTGAAAGGGCAGGAGGAGCGGCGCCAGCAGTTGTTGAATGATCCCGACAAGACGGCCAGCGTCACCGATTCGATCCTGCGGATCTGGGCCCGCGCCGTGAGCCAGGCCATCCTGACCCGCCTGGAAGCCGCAATCTCGCCCGGCCGCCCCGTGGTGGTGTTATGCGGCCTGGCCGCGCTGCATCCGCTAGGAGACCCGACCCGATTGATGGAAGCACTCGCCGAGCAAGAGCCGCGGGACCCGCGTACCAACTCGATGGTGCCGATTATTCTGCTCGTTCCCGGCGTACGACCGCCGCAGACGAGTCGCCGCTACCTATTCCTGGGGGTCGAGCGGTTGCGCCAAGATTTCTACCGAGGAGAGGAAGCCTGATGCAGATCCAAGACACCTTTGCCACAAAAATCCAGGAGCGGATCGAGCCGGTGGTGAAAGTGGCCGACCGCCGCCCGGCCGTCCTGCTGAACGAGTTGCAGAATCTGGTGGTCACACCGCAGTGGGAGCAATATCTCCATCGGGTGCTCGATGCGTATACCGACGCGGCAAGCCGTGACGACGAGCAGGGGATCGGCATCTGGATCAGCGGCTTCTTCGGCTCCGGCAAGTCGCTCTTGATGAAAGTGCTGGGCATCTTGCTGGAAGGCGGCGATCTCCAAGGGCAAGCGGTGCAGCAGATCTTTTTGGACCGGCTGCCCCCCAGTAGCCCGGATCGGGCCGCCTTACACCGCTTCCTGACCATTTGCCAGCGCAAGATCACCACCACCGCCGTCGGGGGCAACTTGTATGCCCTGTTAGCCAGCAGCAACGATCCGCTCGCCCTCGTGACCTTCAAACTGTTCGCGCAGCATCAGGGCTACACGCATAACTGGCCGCTGGCCTGGGCGGTAGAATACCAGATCGATGCGCGCGGACTAAGCACGGCGTTTCACCAGGAGGCAAGCACCCGCGCTGGCGTGCCCTGGGAAGAGGTCGCTGGTGATCCGGAATATTATATTGAGCAGCTTTACGCGGCGGCGGCGGCCGTATTACCCGATCATTTCGGGGGTGG
>JBBSAN010000548.1:0-5140 GCA_038252265.1 Chloroflexia bacterium | reverse complement strand
CGCAAGAGGAGTTCGGCTTCGCCCTCGCTGGGGGTGAGGCCGGTGTGGGTCGCCAGCTCGCTCTTGAGCCGGGTGAGGACCGACGACTCTTCCCCGGCGGCGCTGATCCGCAGGGTAGTGAAATCGGGGGGGCGATAGAGGCCGCGCACCATGCTGACCAGCCCCAGCAGCGTGGTAAAATGCTCTTGCCCCAGCAGGGCGCGGGGGCGCGGCACGGCAAACCGCTGGGCCACGAACACCGCTACCACGGAGCGCAGCGCCAGCAACGCCCCCAGGTGCCCGGTGTAGCGAAAGCGCAGCGTGTCATCGCGGAGGGACGGCACGAACCGCAGCCGATCTCCGAACCGCTCGGCCAACTCCTCCTGGGCGAACCGCTCCAGGCCGGGGATTACTTCGGCTTCACAGAGGTGTGAAGGTTGAGGTTTGAGGCGTGACGGTTGTGATTTGCCCGTCGTGGATCGGGGCGGGCGATTTGTCCGCTTTGTCATACCTCAAACCTCAAACTTCAAACCTCAAACCTCAAACTTCAGGCGCTTTGGAGCACGTCGGCCTCGGCCACACCGGCGGCGAGGCGGGCGGCTTCCTCTTCGCGCAGAATGCGGCGGATGTGCTTGCCGATGATCGACTTGGGCAACGACTCGCGGAATTCGACCTGGCGGGGCACTTTATAGTTTGCCAGCCGCTCTTTGCAGAAGGCGACGATCTCCTCGGCGGTGGACATCTCCCCCGGCTTCAGCACGATGTAGGCCTTCACCGTTTCGCCCCGGTAATGGTCGGGCACGCCGCAGACCACCGCCTCCTGTACCTTCGGATGCTCGTACAGCACCTCTTCGACATCGCGGGGATAGATGTTGAAGCCCCCGGCGATGATCAGGTCCTTCTTGCGGTCCACGATGTAGAAGTAGCCTTCGGCATCCATGTGGGCGATGTCGCCGGTGAAGAGCCAGCCGTCGGGTGAGAGCACAGCGGCGGTTTCTTCGGGCCGGTTCCAGTAGCCGCGCATCACCTGGGGTGCCCGGATCGCCAGTTCACCCACCGCGCCCTGCGGCAGATCGGCGTGCGTGTCCATGTCCACGATCCTGGCGTCCACGTCGGGGTAGGGGACGCCGATGCTCCCCAGGATGCGCTCCCCGTGGAGCGGGTTGCAGTGCGTCACCGGCGCGGCTTCGGTCAGGCCGTAGCCTTCCACCAGGTGCCCCCCCGTGATCCGTTCGAAGGTTTGCGCCACTTCGACCGGCAGCGGCGCGGCCCCGCTGATGCAGGCGTTGATCGAGCGCAGGTTGTACTTGTTCACTTCGGGGTCGTTGCTGAGGGCGATATACATGGTCGGCACGCCGGGGAACTGGGTCGGGTGATATTTGTGAATCGCCTTCAGCACGTCCTTGATCTGGAAGCGGGGCAAGAGGATCATCGTCGCGCCGACATAGATCGACAGGTTCATGCTGGTGGTCATGCCGTAGACATGGAAGAAGGGGATGACCCCCAGCGAAATCTCACTGCCGTCGGTGCGCATGTCGTGCAGCCAGTGGCGGCACTGGAGGGTGTTCGCCACCATGTTGCGGTGGGTGAGCATGGCCCCCTTTGCCACGCCGGTGGTGCCGCCGGTGTATTGCAGCAGCGCCAGGTCGTCGGGACCGACGGAGACCGGCGGCAGCGGCATCGTGGTCGTGCGCATCAACTCCGGCCAGAAGTGGATGCCGGGGGCCGGGGCCACATGGACCGCCGTCTTCTCGCGCCGCTCTTTGATCGGGTAGAGCAGGCTCAGCACCGGTGGCAGGTATTCTTTGATCTCGGTGACGATGATATGCTTCAGGCCGATGCTCTCCTGCACTTCCTGGATGCCCGGCACGAACATGTTCAGCGTGATCACGATCTGCGCGCCCGCATCTTTGAGCTGGTACTCGATTTCGCGGGGCTTATAGAGCGGGTTGGTCGGCACGACCACGCCGCCCGCCTTGAGAATGGCGTAGTAGGCGATGACAAATTGCGGGCAGTTGGGCAAGAGGATGGCAACCCGGTCGCCCTTCTCCAGTCCCAGGTTGCGTAACGCCGTCGCCAGGCGATTGGCCTGCGCGTTCAACTGGGCATAGCTCAGCCGGGCACCGAAGAACACGGTGGCGGTCTGCTGCGGAAGGGTGCGTGCGGTGTCTTCCAGCAGGCGGTGCAGCGGAACGGCGGGGTAGGTTACCGTGTGCGGCACCTTCTCGTCATAATGCTTGTACCATGGGCGGTCCATCGGTGGCTCCCTTCTCTATTCTACAGGTGCAGGGGGGTGACCCTGCTGTGGGTCTCCCCCGCACCCGAACGGCAAATCCGGAACAGTACACAGGCGGGTGGTCGCTCGTCTCTATGGGTCTTGAATGGTGACGCTTCTTGCTCCTCCCTGGTTCTTATTAACAGACACCCGTCAAGCGCGAACAGCGTTCAAAATCGCGGCGATCACGGCTTCGGCGGCCAGCGCCCCGACCTGGCTGACCACCACCGGGTGGGGCAGGGGGGTGGCGGTGGTCATCAGCCCGGCCATCCGCTGCTCGCGTTCCGGGCGGGGCACGGCCAGGGCAAAGATTGTGTCGCCATCGAACATGCTGTGCGTCGGGGTGACGGCGCGGGCCAGCCCGGCGTTCGCCATGCGCGCCACCACCGACAGGGCGGTCTGGTCGAGCGGGGCGTTGGTTACCACCACGCCGATCACGGTGTTGAACGGCGCATCCAACCCCGGCAGGCGCGGCTGGATCACGCCGAATGTGTCGGTCGGCGTGAGCAGATCGAGCGTGGGGATGAACCCGGCCCCACCGGGGGCCTGCACCCCCGCCACGATCTGCCCGGTCGCCGGGTCGCGCACCTCGCCAAAGGCGTTGACCACCATCAGCGCGCCGACGATCAGTTCGCCCCCCCGGAACGCGGCATGACCCACCCCGCCGAGGCTGCTCATGGTGTGCCCGGCGATGCGCCCCACCCGCGCCCCTGTGCCCGCGCCGACCCGCCCCTGCGGCAGCGGCCCGTGGTGGGCGGCGGCAGCCTGACACGCGGCATACCCGGCAGCCGAATCGGGCGCGGTCCCATCCACCGCCCCCTCGTCATAAATCACCGCCGCCGGGACAATCGGCACCGGCAGCGCCGTCTCGCCCACCGCATACCCGATGCGCCGCTCCTTCAGGTAGCGCATCACCCCGTCGGCGGCGGCCAGCCCGAAGGCGCTGCCCCCGGTGAGCAACAGCGCATGGGCCGTCCCGACCAGCCCACCGGGGCGCAGCACATCCGTCTCCCGTGTGCCTGGCGCGGCCCCGCGCACCTCCCCGCTCGCCACCGTCCCCGGCGGGCAAAGGATCACTGTGCAGCCCGTCCCCCCGTCCGGGTGTGTCCAGTGGCCCACCCTTAGCGGCAGGTCGGTGAATTCGGTCGGGGTGGCGGGCATGGGTGGCTCTCCTGATGCGTGAAACGTGAAACGTGAAACGTGATGCGTGATGCGTGATGATTGTCGTCCGTATTGCGTATTGCGTATTGCGTAGGTCTAATATTGATCCCTGATCCCTCGTCACGCATCACGCATCACGCATCACGTTAGCCGGGCGAGAAGCTGGGCGGCAAACGTGGCCGGGTCCGCGACCACACCCCAGGTGGCCCAGCGGAACAGGGTGGTCTGCGGGTCGGCGGCGACGGCGAGGACGAGGCGGGCTTGCTGCATGGCGACGACCTCTTCGGGGTTGCCGCCGACACCCAGGCCAACATAGAGGTCGGGGCGGACGGTGACGCCGCGGATGCTGACTTCGCGCTCGGCGGGTGCCCACCCGGCTTCAATAGCCTCGCCCGTCGCCCCCCATTCGCCGCCCAGCGCCGCCGCCAGCCGGGGCACCAGGGCGAACCCCTCGGCACTGCCCAGCCCCGCCCCGCCGACGACGACCACCCGCGCCCCGCGCAAAGCCCGCCACGCGGCGACATGCGGATGCCAGTCGGTGGATTCGGGGGCAGGGACATCTTCCCTATCGGATGCAATCAGGCTGCTGGGCCATTGCACGCCCAACGCGGCCATATCCACCGTTTCGGTGTCGCCATAGCGCCAGTCGTCATAATACGGTTCGAGCGCCGCGCCGCTGCCCAGGGTGATCACCGTCGGGCGGGTGCCGGTGCCCACGTAGGTGGTGGTCAGTCGCCCGCCCCAGCGGCGGACCCCGGCACTGGGGGCGCGGGTGTACGAGTCCACTTCCAGCGTGGTTGGGTCGGCCCCCTGGATCAGCCCTGCGCCCAGGCGATAGGCCAGCCGGGGAGCCAGATCGCGTCCCGCCGCATCGTCGCTCAACAACACAATCTCCGGCATCCCTTGCGCGGCGAGGGCGGCGAGGGCGGTCGTGGTGGCGATGGTGCTATAGCGGGCGAGATGCCCATCTTGCCAGAGCAAGACTTTGTCGGCTCCGTAGGCAATCGCCTCCTGACCCGGCGGCGCATCGTCGCCTTCGCCACTCAGCAGCAGCGCGGTGATGGTTGTGCCCAGTTGGTCGCCCAGGGAGCGGGCGCTGGCGAGCAGTTGGCGGCTGCTCGCCTTCAGTGCGCCGCCCTGGGCGGTTGCCAATACCCAGATGCCGCTCATCGCGGTTGTCGTCTCCATCATTATATCCGTCCTTGCACTTTCAAGCCCTGGAGGACCACAGCCACACTCTCTTCGACCGGCCCGGTCAGCCGTTCGCCCGTCGGCGCGTCGGCCAGCGCGTTGCGGCGGATGGTCACGCGGGGGGTCAGCGCCCCGGCCTCGGCCCCATCCAGCCCCAGCCGGGCGGCGTCCCAGGTATCAATCTTCCCTTTGCGGTAGGCGACGAGTTCGCGGCCCAGCTTGGTATAGCGGGCCGGGCCGTCCACCTGCCGGGCAACCGAGATGACCGCCGGGAGGCCCATCCCCATTGTGCGCCGATCACCGTCCCAATTTTCCTCGGTTTGTGCCTGTCCCCTGGCGGCGGTGAGGCTGATCACGCCCGTCGCCTGGATCCAGCCCAGCGCATCGGCCAGCATCGGGGCCAGGGCGTCTGGCCCGCCATCCGGTGCTCCCCCCCCGGTCAGCACCAGATCGATGGCGGTGGCGGCCCCCCCTAGCGGGCGGATCCAGGCGGCGATGGCGGTGGCGGCGATGGCCGGGTCACTGCCGTAATCG
>JBBSAN010000547.1:0-5142 GCA_038252265.1 Chloroflexia bacterium | reverse complement strand
GGGAAGTGGTCAAGTCGCTGGAGAACGCCCGTATCCCCGACACCATCCAGGCATTGGTAGCGGCCCGCCTGGACGCGCTGCCCGAACTGGAGAAGCGGGTCATCCAGGGCGCGTCGGTGGTGGGGCGCATCTTCTGGCTGGGCGCGGTGGATGATATGTTCCCGCAGATCAACCGCGAACAGGTGCAGGCGGCACTGGATATGCTGGAGAGCCGCGAATTCATCGTCAGCCGGGGCAACCCGACCTTTGCCGGGGAGGCCGAGTACAGCTTCCGCAACGTGCTGACTCGTGATGTGGCCTATGGCAGCCTGCCCAAGGCGCTGCGGGGCGATGCCCACGCCCATGTCGCCGCCTGGATCGAGGCGAAGGCGGGCGACCGGTTGCGTGAATTCGCCGACCTGCTGGCCTACCATTATGAACAGGCGCTGGCATTGGGCCGCGAGATGATGACGCTGGGGATCGCGGCCATCACCGTGCTGGAAAACAAAGCGATTCGCTTCCTCGAAGCGGCGGGCGACGTGGCCGGAGAGCGGCAGGCGCTGACCGAAGCCGAACAGTATTACTGGCGAGCGCTGGAAATCATGGGGACCAGCGAGCGCTTCCCCGCCGATGGGGCCTCCGGCCCCTTGCAGGAACGGTACCTCAGCGTCCTGTGCAGCCACGCCACCGTGGTGGTCGGGTTGGAGGACTACCCCCGCGCCGTGGCCGAACTGAACACGGTGATCGACCAGGCGACCACCCCCGCCACCCTGCCGGAGCGCGGGCGTGCTCTGCTCAAACGGGCCGAGGTCCGTCGCCATCAGGGTGATCTCCAGGCGCTGGAAGGGGATGCGGCGGCGGCACTGGGGCTGTTCCGCGCGCTCCAGGATCGCAGCGGGACCGCGGAGGCTCATCTGCTCCTGGGCCTGGCCCACCGCCACCATGACGACGTGGACGCGGCACGCCTGGCCTTGAACCAGGCGTTGGGGCTGTTCCGCGCCCGCGACAATCAGGTTCCCCCGCCCCAGCCTGGGGGCCGGGGCGCACAGGCGGCGGACCTGCGCGGCGAGGCCCGCGCCATGCGCGAGCTGGGGCTGATCGCCCTCAGCCGCGATGATATGGCGGTGGCGGACCAGTGTATGACGGCGGCGCTGGCCGCGTTCCGCCAACTGGGCGACCGCCGCGAGGCCGCGACCTGCCTGCGTAGTCTGGCCCTGCTCCATTCCTACGCCCTCGATTTGCGCCGCTTCCACGAATACGCGCAAGAGGCGCTGGCCCTGGAGCGCGAATTGGACCACAAGCACGGCGAGGCGATGTGCCTGGTCACGCTTGGTTTTGTCAGCGCCGACCGCCGCGCCCTGGCCCAGGCCACGGAGTATGCCCAGGACTCCTTGAACTTGCTGCTGCGCCTGGGGGATCGCCGGGCGGCGGTTTGGGCCTTGCGCGCCCTGGGGATGGCCGCCGGGCTACAAGGGGAGACGACCGCCGCCCGCGCCCACTACGAGCAAGCCCTGGATATGGCCCGCGCCAGCGGCATCCGCGGGGTGCTGCCCGAACTCTACCGGGGGCTGGCCGAAGTGCGGCTGGCTGAGGGCGCGGCCATGGCCGCGCGGGGGCTGGCCGAACAGGGCACCGCCACCGTGGCCGCCGACGACGGCTACTCGCAAGGCTCGACGTGGCGCATCCTGGGGCTGGCGCAACTGGCGCTGGGGCAGCCGAGCGCCGCCCGCCAGAGCCTGGAAAAGAGCCTGGCGCACGTGTCCGCCGCCATCTACCCCCTGGAACATGCCCGCTCCTGCGCGGCTCTCGCCCATTGCCTGGCGAAGCAGGGTTACGCGGCGGAGGCCACCGCCTACCAGGCCACGGCGGCGGCGTTGCTCGACCGCCTGGTCTGGGCCGACGTGCCCCCGCCCGCCCACGAGCTAATCCTGCGGCTGGCGAGCGGCCCGGCGGGCATGGTGCCTTGACGGCAGGGGGCAGGGGTCGGGGGTCAGGGGTCCGTGCTCTGAGTATCCTCAGCCTGCTTCTCCTGGCGGCCTGTACCACTTCCAATTTACACCCTCCTGCTAATATGACTCCTGAGCCTCCTAGCTTTATCAAGCCGCTATCCACCGGGCCGGTCCAGGTGCGGGGGCGGCAGCTCCTCGTCCACGGCCAGCCGTTCCAGATTCGCGGCGTGGGCTATGCGCCGACCCCGATCGGGCACAAGGTGGACGAGGTGGCGATCTATTCGGACCCGGCGATCTATGGCCGTGACCTGCCCCTGCTGCGGGCGCTGGGCGCGAACACGCTCCGCACCTGGGGGCCGGTCACGTCGCACGGCCTGCTCCAGGCGGCCTATAACGGCGGCGACCATCCGATCTACGTGATCATGGGCTTCTGGGTGGAGCCATCCGCGCCCCTGGCCGACCCCGCCACCCGCCAGGGCATCCTCGACCGCTTCCGCGCCTATGTGGCCGAGTACAAAGACGAGCCGGGGGTGCTGATGTGGGGGGTGGGCAACGAGGTCAACCAGGGTTACACCGGGCCGAAGGCCGACTGGTACCGCCTGCTGAACGACCTGGGCAAAGTGGCCTACGAGGTAGAGGGCGCGGCCTGGCACCCCGTCGCCACGGCCAACTGGGAAGTGTTCCATCTGGGGCAGGCCGCGCAGGGATCCGACGATGCCAGCGTGCCCTACCTTGATGTCTGGGGCGTGACCGCCTACCGGGGGCGCACCTTCACCGACCTGTTCACCGCCTACCCCGTTCTCACGCAAAAGCCACTCTGGATCGCGGAGTATGGCCTGGATGCCTGGGACGCCGACAACAAGCGGGAGGACACCGCCCGGCAGGCCGACGTTGTCGGCGCGCTATGGGATGCGATCGCCGCGCAATCGGCGCTGTGCGTGGGCGGCACGCTGATGGCCTACGCTGACGAGTGGTGGAAGGCCGGGCAGCCTGCCGTCCACAATCCCGGCGGCTACCTTAATTTTGCTTTACCCGACCATTACAGCGACGAAGAATGGTACGGCCTGATGGCGATCAGCCCCGACCCCAACGGCGGCCCCGATCTCATGCACCCCCGCCCGGCCTATGATGCGCTCCGCACCCGCTGGACAAAATAACGGTGGGGTAGGGCGCACGCAAATCTCACCGACCCCAATTAAATATTACACCCCATAGTATAGATCCTCCTCCAGCACCTCCGCGTTCACCTCATTGGATGCATCCTCGCGGACAATTGTCCCGTCCGCACTGACCAACACAATACCCACGTCGCGCAAGTTCCCTGCATATAGCGCAAATCTGTGCGTGCTCCGGTCTGATCCCCCGGTGTGCTCTCTATGCGCGTGCCCGGATCTTTGCCTGGGGTTGCGGCTCTTTATTCTGTGGGGTGCGGCCCACCCTGCCAGCACCTGTACCGCGTGTACGGGCCTACTCACATCACAGGAGATGACAATGCTTTCGCACCGAACTTCGCTCGCGGCGCGTGCCGCCCGGTTTTTTCTCGCGGTCGCCTTACTGCTTACCTCCCTGGCCTGGGGTGGCGCATCCGCTTCGGCCAAGGGCCACGACAACGAGGGCGCGGTCTATGTGCTGACCAATGCCGCCGCCGGTAATGGGGTTGCCGTGTTTGACCGCGACTCGGATGGCTCGCTGACCCCGGCGGGCACCGTCGCCACCGGGGGCCTGGGCACCGGGGCCGGGACCGGCTCGCAGGGCGCGCTGGCGCTGAGCGAGAATGGGAAATGGCTGTTCGCGGTGAACCCCGGCAGCGATGATATTTCGGTCCTGGCCGTGCGGGATAATGGGCTGGAACTGGTCAACCGGCTCCCTTCCGGCGGCGACCAACCGATCAGCCTGACCTATAACGACCACCTGCTCTATGTGTTGAATGGCGGCGCGGGCGGCAGCAACATCACCGGCTTTCTCGTCGGGCCGCGCGGCATCGTCGCCCCGCTGCCGGGGTCCACCCGGGCGGTGAGCAGCGCGGCGGGTCCGGCGCAGGTGTCCTTCAGCCCCAATGGCCGGGTGCTGGTCGTGACGGAAAAGAACACGAACATGATCGATACGTTTACCGTGGGGAACAATGGCCTGCCGGGGACGTTGCAGGCCCATCCCGCCGCCGGGGTGACACCGTTCGGCTTCGCCTTCGCCGGAGATAACACGCTGGTCGTGTCAGAGGCGAACGGCGGCGCGACGAACGGCAGCGCGGCCTCCTCCTACGCCCTGAACAATAGCGGCGCACTGAATCTGGTCACCGGCTCGGCCCCGACCCACCAGACAGCGGCGTGCTGGACCACCGTTTCGCCGGACGGGCGTTATGCTTATACGATGAACGCCGGGAGTGGCTCGGTCAGCGGCTACCGGGTGCGGAATGATGGCCGGATCAACCTGCTCGACCCCAGCGGCGTCAGCGGCTCGACCGGCGCAGGTAGCCACCCCACCGACGCGGCGTTCAGCAACAGTGGGCGCTACTTCTATGTCCTGAGCGCCGGGACCCACGGCATCACCGCCTTCCGCGCCCAGGGCGACGGGAGCCTGAGCGCCATCAGCGGGGCCACCGGGCTGCCGACCGAAGCGATCGGGATGGTCGCTCGCTAACCCATACTGCAACAAAAAGAGGCAGCCCTCACTCACGGGGGCTGCCTCTTTCTTGTGTTTCGGATCAGGCGGAAGGGGTGCTGCTTTCCGGGGCCTGGATGCTGTTGACTACGGCGTCGCGGGTCTGCTCGGCGGCGGTTTGCGCCTCCTGCGCTGTATCACGAACCTGGGCTGTGGCCTGCCGGGCGGTGCTGCGGGCGCTGTCGGCCAGGCCGGTGGCCCTCTGCTGGGCCGTGGTGGCCGTCTCCTGCACCCGGTCACGCAAAACCAGCCCCTTCTCGCGGATCACTTCGCGGGTCGCCTCTCCCGAACGGGGGGCAAAGACGGCGGCGATCCCGGCCCCAACGGCTGCACCGACAATCAACCCCAGCACAAAGCTGGCGTCCGCGCTCTCTTGTTTGCTCATCTGGGTTCCTTTCGCGGCGGGCGCTTATTTGCCGTTGCGGCTGATCTTCTCGGCATCTTCGCTGCCCCGGCGCATCAGGGTTTGGACCATGGCCCGCGCCCCGGCAGCCGCCCCGGCTACCTTGATGATCGGCGTCACCACGCTCTCACTGACGAAGGTCGTGGTGCCCTT
>JBBSAN010000546.1:0-5146 GCA_038252265.1 Chloroflexia bacterium | reverse complement strand
GTCCTCTACACCAACTACGAAACCCGCGACCGGGGGCAGGTCGTGCAGCGTGCCGCCCTGGTGGCGCTCGATCTGGCCGTCAGCCCGCCCAGGGAGCAGACGGTTGGCTCGGTGACCGTCGCCTATGGCAGCGAGGCGGTGCCGGTGGCGGGGGTCTTCCTGCCCGGCCCGATCAGCACGCGGCTGCTGGTCAAGCTCTCCAACGGGCTGTCTGCCTCCTTCAGCGTGCGCGATCTGGTCACCGGGCAGCAGGTGCGCCTCAGCGAAGGGCCGACCCCGCCCGGCACCCGCTACTGGCTGCTCCCCGATGGCAGCGCCCTGCTCACCCCGGCGGGCGACCCGGCCCACCCCACCTATCGCCTGCAACCACTCGACCTGCTCCATCCACGCCCACCGCTGAAGCTCCCCCCGTTGCCGGGCGGCGGGCAGTGGCCCGTCCAGGCGTTGACCGTCCAGGGCGCGGCTGCCGTCTACACCGTCGATCTGCCCGGCACGCCTGATGGCAGCATCTGGCAGGCGGTGGTCAGCGCGCCCATCGGGGCGGACGGCGGGCCGGTGCTGCTCACCCGCGAACAGGCCGCCGCCCAGACCGGCGCACCGGGGCATCTCCTCCTGCCCGGTGGGCTGCTGGCCTACGTGGCCCCCGACGCGGCCCTCCACTTGCAAACCCTGGACGCCACGGTGGATCTCGTCGCGCTCCCCGGCGTGGACGCGATCTGGCCGTTCGGCGTACCCATCACCCCCGCATGGCAGCCGTAACCGCCCGGCTCAATCGTCCGGCGCTGCCACCGCCAACGTCCCCGGCGTTTCGAGGAACCGCGCCACATCGGCGGCCTCGGCCTCTAGCCCCGCCCGCACCGCCGGTTCCAGCGTGGCGAACGGGGTTACCACCACGTCTAGCCCCGCCCGCTTCCGCACGATCCGCCATGTCCCTGCCGCCTGCCCATCCACCAGCAGTGCCGGATGAATGATCCCGCCGCCGGGGTGGATGCGCCGCGCATGTGCCGCCGGGACGCTGAGATCGCGGTTGCGATAGCCCAGCAGGTAGGTGTCGTAGCCGCCAAGCAGGCGCACCGTCGGGGCGGGCAGGGGCGGATCGTCCAACCAGGCCCGCTGCGTCTGGAGCAACCAGGCCGGGTGCCCGGCGGCCTCCACTTCCAGCAATTCGTCCGCGAGATCCGTCCAGGCCGCCCGCCCCTCCTTCAGCGGCAAGCCCGACCACGCGGCCCAGTCCTCCGGGCCTGCCGGGCCAAAGGCGGCGAGATAGCGGCGTACCAGTTCCGCCGTCGCCGCTTCGGGTGGAAGCGCCGGTCCCACGGCAGCCCAATCCGTGAGCAGGACATAGGTCGGCTCCCGCCCCCGATCCGGCCCATAGCAGATCAGCCCTTCCAGCGCGGCGCGGCCCAGCAGGTGGGGGGCCGCCTGCCCGACCAACGCGATGGCATGCCCGCCCAGGTGGGCGACGATCTCGGCGCGGGTCTGCGGGCCATGCTCGGCTAGCACATCGCGGAGGAGGGGCAGGGCGCGGCTACAGGTGGCCTCGTCCAGCCCCAGTTCCAGGCGACGGCGGCGGGTGTTCTGGATAAACGGCGGGCCGATCAGCCCCAGCAGCCAGCCCAGGTCCGCCGTGGCAACGAGATGGAGAGTGCCGCGCATGGCCCAGGTCCGCACCACCGTCCGCGCCTCCACTCGCGCCCGCTCGACATCCGCAGCCACCAGTCCCCGGCTACGGGCACGCACCGCCAGGGCAGCGGCGGGCGCTTCCTGGGCCTGCATTCCGCCGCCTGCCTGCACGGCCCCTGGCACGCTTTTAGCTTTGTCCGTTGGCAGAGGTCGTAAACCCTGCGCGCGCAGCCGCAGCCAGCGAATCTGATCGAGCGACAATTTCGGGGTCATAAGCACGCTCCGTCATCGATTTCCCCGGTAGTATAGCACAATCCAGCCAGTTTTAAGGATAGGCAGATGGGCGAATAGGCCAGGTGCTTGCCCGATATTGGGGCTGCCATCTTTCCACAAAAGCAGACAGCGCGGTCAGGGCTATTGACTCTGATAACGATCTGTTATATACTAGCAACATTCCCGTAACCGTTTACGTAATTTTTACGTTGGGTTCCAATAGTATATAAACCGCACAGTCGATGTGGGGGAGAGGGCGATGATGCTGCGTTCCCTGAGATGCGGATTTGTGTTGTTGTGCCTGCTCGGCGCGGCGGGCTGCGACTGGTTCGGCGGCAGCCCCACGGCCACGCCCGGCCCGGTCACCACCCCCGGTACGGCGGGCACCCCGGTAGCCTCCGCCCCCGGCAGCGCCACCCCCGGCAACACGAGCAACACCCCGTCCCCCGCGCCCACCACCGCCGGGCAACCCGCCGCCCCCGCCGCCCCGGTCGCCCGTGGGGATGTCAATCTCGCCCACCTCAACTTCCTGGTCGAAGATGTCACCATCGCCGGGCAGCCGATGGCGATCACCCACATCTACAGCGAATCCCCCAAATACGAATGGGTGGACGCCTCCGGTGAGGGTATCGCCGCCATTGACGATGCGGCGCGGGCCGCGGTCGTCTACCTGACCGACTACGCCACCACCCACGATCCCGCCGTGCTGGACAAAGCGCACCGCCTGCTCAACTTCGTCATGTACATGCAGGACCCCGACGGCGAGTTCTACAACTTCATCACCGACCGCGCCGGGACGATCAACAAAACCGGCAACACCTCCTATAAAACGTCGGGCTGGTGGGCGGCCCGGGGGGCGTGGGCGCTGGCGACCGGCGTGCGCGTGCTCGGCCCGACCGAGCCAGCCTATGCCGATAAGCTGCGGGCCGCCTTCACCCGCATCCGCGACGTGTGGACCACGGAAGTCGCCACCAACTACGGCAAGTCCAGCCCCGTCCACGGCATCCCCGTCCCCGGCTGGCTGATCGGCGGCGGCGGCGACGTGACCGGCATCGCCGTGCTGGCCCTGCTCGAATTCGACACCGCCGGGAAAGGAGCCGACGCACCGACCCGCGATCTGTTGAGCAAGCTCTGCGAAGCGCTGGTCGCCTACCAGCCCGGCGACCACCTGAATTACCCCTGGGGGATGCACCCCGACAGCGCCGCCGCGCCGGGAAGCTGGCACGCCTGGGGCAGTACGCAGGTCTTTGCCCTGGCCCGCGCCGGGCAACAACTGGACCAGCCCGCCTGGACCGCTTCGGCCCGGCGCGCCGCCGACATGTTCTACGCCCGGCTGATGGCGGGGCCAATGGTCAGCGAGTGGGGCGTGCTGCCTTTCACCTACGACCAGATCGCTTATGGCCTGAATAGCCTGACCCAGGGCTACGTGGCCCTCCATCAGGCTACCGGCGACGACACCTATGGACGGCTGGCCGGGCTGGCCGCCGCCTGGTTCTACGGCAACAACCCGGCCCATTTCGCCATGTACGACCCGGCCACCGGGCGCGGCTATGACGGCCTGAGCGGGCCGAGCGAGTTCCGGGTCAACCGCAACGCCGGGGCCGAATCGACCATCGAGGCGCTGATGGCCCTTCAGGCGGTGGGGGCCGACCCGGTCGCCGCCCGCTACGTCCACTACCAACCCGAGTCGGGCACCCCCTGGCAGGTGCTGGAAGCCGAAACGGCCCAGCAGACGGCGGGCGATCCCGCCAAAGCCTACCGGGTGGGCAGCAACACCGGCGATGCCCGCTGGAGCAACGGCCATTACGTGGTGGCAAGCGCGGGCGACGTGTTCAGCCAGACGTTCACCCTCCCCGCCGCCGGGCGCTATCACCTCTATGCCGCCGCGCAACGGCAGGCCATCGCCGCGCAGGCGTTCCAGGCCGAGGCGCTCCAGGTGCCCGCCCCGCCGACCCTGGACGGTGACCTGGGCGACTGGACCGCCGCGCAGCCGCTCTCCGCCACCACCACCGCGAACATCCTGCGTGGGGCGGCGGGCTGGGGCGGGGCCGACCGGGACGCCTTCGTCGGCTATATGGAATGGGACGCGCAGAACCTCTACGTCGCCGCCCGCGTCTTCGACCCCGAACACAGCCAGGCCGAAACCGGCCCCTCGGTCTGGAAAGGCGATGTGCTCTGGGTCTACATGAACACCAACCGCGCCCAGAGCACATCAGACGTGAAGCTGACCCTGGCCCAGACCCCCGACGGCCCGCAGATCTGGGACTGGAAGGCGAACCGCTACGTCCCCGACGGGCAGCTAAGCTGGAAACAGATCGACGGCGGCTATATCTACGAGGCTCGCCTGCCCTGGAAATCGCTGGGCGTGAGCAAGGTGGCGAGCGGCACGGTGATGGGCCTGGAACTGGGGCGCGGCTGCTGTGGCAGCGGCTTCCAGGACCTGTCGGGCACCGACCCCGACGTGGCCCGCAACCTCGTGCCGTTGACCCTGGTGGACGCGCTCAGCCCTGGGGCCAACAACCAGGCCGCCGGGCCGACCGGCCCCGACGCGGTGGCCCTGCGCTGGGACATTGATGGCACCGGGGCGCGCAAGCAGAACCTCGGCGGGTCGCCCGACCGCGACTACCTCTGGCTCGACCGGCTGACCTCCGCCCCGATCGACCTGACCGCCGGTGCCCACACCCTCACCTTCACCTACGCGGGCAGCGACCCCACGCGCAACATCGCGGTGGACGGCTTCCTGCTCCTGCCCGTGCCGCTGACCCAGACGCTAACGACGAAGGACGGTGCCCGGCTGACCCTGCAATATGATGTCGAACATGGCAAGCTGACGCTGGAGGAGCATTAGACGGTGGCCCGCACCACCCGGATCAAGGATATTGCCGCCCAACTGGGGGTATCGGTCGCCACCGTATCGCGGGCGTTGAACGACAAGCCAGGCGTGGCCCCCGAGTTGCGGCAGCGCGTGCTGGCCCTGGCGGCGGAACTGGAATTCGCCCCCAACGTGGCGGCGCGCAGCCTCAACGGGGCACACACTGGGGCGGTCGCCTTTGTCGTCCACCAGCAGCCGTTCCCCGTGGCCCGCGACCCGTTCTATCTGGTCATCATGCACGGTGTCGAGCGTGCCCTGGCCCAGGAGGGCTACCATGTCATCCTGACCACGGTCGGTGCCCACGACGAACGACAGGCGGGCGACCTGCGCGTGGTGCGCGAAAGCCGGGTGGACGGGCTGATCCTGGCCGGCCCCGAT
>JBBSAN010000545.1:0-5147 GCA_038252265.1 Chloroflexia bacterium | reverse complement strand
TGTGGCCTGGGCCGTCGTCACGAAACAACAAGCCTATGATCCTCTCTATGGTAGGAAGCCCGCCCCAGTGGAGGGTGCGCGGGCGGCGTAGCCGCCAAAGCAGCCCCGCTGGGGGCTTGACAACCGAATACCGTATCTTAGCATAGCAGGCCGACGGGCAGAAGGTACCCAACTAAAGGTGGGTTGGCGGGTGGAGGGGGTGGAACGATACGGCAGCACGGGGACGGTGGGGCGTGAGGCTAGAGCAGGTGGAGGTCACGCGCTCGTGCAACAGCCTGAGTGCGGCTGGTGACGCCGAGCTTACCGAAAATGGTGTTGGTGTGGGTCTTGACGGTGCTGAGGGCAATCACCAAAACCTGGGCCACTGCGGCGTTGGACTGGCCTGTCGCGATCAGGCGGAGCACCTCCAGTTCCCGCTCGCTGAGGGGTTCGTAACGTCCAGAGAGGAGGGCGGGCGCGGCCAGGGGTAGAGGCCCGGAGGCGGCTTGCTCCCCCGCATCGGTCACGCTCTGACCGGCAAATGCGGCCAGGAGTAGCTGGACGTAGCCCCGCACACTGGCGCGTACCGCCGCTGCTGCCCCGGCGTCGACCGCCTGGAGCAGAGTCCGCATGGGCGGGCCTTCATCGACAAAGCGACGGACATAGCCCTCCGGCGCCGCCAGGGTCAGCGCCCGCATGATCGTCGCCAGCGCAGCGGGGTGGTTACCTTGTGCTTCCAGTCCCAGGGCCCGCACAATCAAGATCTCCAGCACGCTGGCCCAGCGGGCCTTGGCTGAGGCCTCCGCCAGCCTGCGGTCGAGCAGGTGGAGAGCCTGCGGGAGGAACGCGCTAGCGGATTCGCTGCCCGCTCGACCAATCCAGATACGGGCCAGAACCAAGTACTCGGCTTCGCGCGGGAACACGATGGCATCCGCAGCGTGTAACCCACTCGCGCCCGCCCAGGTGACGGCGGCGGATAGATGGCCTGCGGCGAGCGCGAGCTGGGCCCGCACGGCCGCCCCACGTGTGATTAGGTGGGGGGCCAGGCCACGCCGGTGCGCCAAGTCCGCGAAGGTCGCCAGCGTCTCCTCAGCGGCGGCGTGCTCCCCCTGCGCGTGCTGCAGGCGGGCCCAGGCGATATAGCCCCGGGCCACATAGTCGGCATCCACCGCTAGCGTGTGCGGCAGCAACTCCATCGCTTGAGCCAGGTATCCCTCAGCGGCGTCCACCTCATTCCACTCGCGATGCAGATCGCCGAGGCCGACATAGTAGGCAGGACTGCTGTATAGCCCGCGGGGTCCCTGTAGATCTTCGGGGCTGGTAATGATTGGCTCAAGCTCACGGTAGGTGGCCGCCGCCGCCCGCAACCGCCCCTGCAACTCCTGGAGCAGGGCCACGTTGGCGACCGCGCCCAGGGTCCCAACCAGGCTCCGCGTGGCGCGGATGGGCGCTACGGCGGCGACGGCGCGCCGCTCGGCGGGGGCCGTCACATCACCTGTCACCCGGAAGGCGCGGGCCGCGTGCAAGCGGGCGGTCGTCCGGGCAATTACCTCGGTCTCCGCCAGCAAGCTCAGCACTTGCTCGCCGTATGTGACACAGCCCGCGAGATCACCTGTGTACAGGGCGATGTTTGCGCGGATCGCGGCCGCATAGCCCTGTATCTTCTGGGCCTCGGCGGGTGGGGTGTCCGGCCTGATGCAGTATTCGGCATCCTGGAGACGGCCCTCTGCGGCCGGGAGATTATTGGTGAACAACAGCGCGAGGGCATGGGCGATGCAGAGCAGCGGGCGGGCACGAAGCAGGTCCTCCGGTAGTCTGCTCAGCCAGCTTAGCGCAGTTTGCACCTGCCCGCTAACGATGATGCTCAGACCGTGACGCTCGATCAACTGGACTGCCCGCGCGTCATTGTCCATCCTCAGCGCGTGCTGTACCGCTTCGCTGACCAGCCCTTGCTGCTCGTACCATGTGCTGGCGCGTTCATGCAGCGCGTCCCTGGCGGCATTGGTGGTGTTACGGGCCACCCGCTGCCGCAGCACATCGGCAAAGAGATGATGGTAGCGATACCAGTACCGGTCCTCGTCCAGGGGCACGACAAACAAGTTGGCCCGCTCCAACTCTTCCAGCATACTCTGGCTTGCCCTATTTGACACGTCGCCCAAGAATGCCGGATCTGACGCGATCGGCCCGTGCTGCCCTTCATTCGCCGCAGGCCCGAGGGGCCCACCCACGACGGCAGCACAAAGGGGGGCGCACATGCGGTCCAGGATGGCCGTCTGGAGCAAGAAGGTCTGCACGGTGGTCGTCTGGTGCTCGAAAACCTCGGCGGCCAGATAATCGACGATATAGCGGTTGCTGCCGGAGAAGGTGCGGATGAAGCTGGCGCGGTCGCGGTGATCACGCAGGGCCAGCGCGGCCAGTTGCAGGCCAGCGATCCAACCTTCAGTACGCGCTTCCAGGGCGGCAAGGTCATCAAGCGTGAGCTCTAGCCCCATAATCTGATTGAGAAAGGCCGCCACTTCTCCAGGAGTGAAGCGCAGATCGTCCGCGTGCAACTCTACCAGCGCCCCGCTAGCCCGCAGGCGCGCTAGCGGCAACGCCGGATCCGCGCGGGTGACGATGACCAGGTGGAGCTGGGGCGGCAAACCATCGAGCAGCCGAGCCAGCGCCGCGTGAATGGCGGGGTCAGATATGACGTGGTAATCCTCGAGGACCAGTACGACGTCGCTGCCCGGGGCGGGGGCCGCGACGATGCTGAAGGCATTCAGTACGCTCGTCAGAATGCTGTCAATCAGGGGGATCTGGGGCGATTGGAGCAGGGCCAGAGCCGCAGTGCCAACCCCCGGCGACACCGAATCAAGGGCGGCCAGGACATAGCTCCAAAACAGTAGGGGGTCATTATCCCCGGAGTCGAGCGACACCCAGGCGAATGATTTACTGCTGCCTGCCGGTGTCGTCCGCCAGGCGCTCAGCAGCGTCGTCTTGCCGAACCCAGCCGGGGCGGCAATCAGAGTCAGTTTGCCCTGCAAGCCGGCTTCTACGCGCTCGAACAGCCGTGGCCGGGCCACCAACTGAGCGCGGGCGGGCGGCACCGTCAGTTTGGTCGCGAGCAGGTTGGGGGGCAGGACGCCCGCCGTTGCGGAGCTAGGCAGCCAGGTGGATGGAGCAATAACGGCCGCTGCGGCGGCCACGCTGACCGCCGCCCGGTTCAGCCGGTCGAGCGTGAGATCCGCCGTCTTGCCCAGATAGGCCCGGTGGAGGGTGCCGTGGGCCGTATGATACGCTTTCCAGTACCCTCCCCCGCGGCGCCGCGCCTCTTTACGGGCGGTAAATTGCCCGGAAGGGCTGGTAAACGCGAAAGTGGTCGCGCTCTCCAGCCAAGCAAACCACGCGGGCGTACCCACGGTGATGGGGCGCTCGGCGTTGGAGGCCAGCGCCAATCGGTCCACATCGACACGTGCGGTTGTACGTGGCATACCCGGGCCTGGACCCTTTCTGGTGTGTTGGTGATGGTTGGGGATGTTGTGGTACTACTATACCAGGGGTGGGGTGCTGGGGCAAGCCTCGTGGCGGTGTTGCGCGGGGAATTGCCAAGTCGAATAAGGTATCAAGGTTTAGCTCTCGTCCAGTACCGAAAACGTCCCATTATCACACTCCTGCTGACCCACCTTTCCGTAGGTCGGCCTCATGACTGTTCACCCGGCAGCGCCTGTTCCAAAAGCCGTGCCACAATCAAAGTCTCCTTTGTTGGTGTCTATTCATTCTCCATAGTGTCAGGGTGGAGTGCAGGTCATCGGGCGACGTGGGCGGGAGCGACCCCCGTTTACAGAATCTTGCGCGCGTGAAAGCCACACCACTTTAGCGGTAGGGGGTGAAACGCTGCCAGGCCGGGTCCGGCCTGCTCCACGCAGGGACCGCTCTTTCCGTCTGTAGCGGCAAGGTCAGGGTGGGGGCGGGGCCCGCCGGACCCGGGCGCGCGCGTAAGGGGACGCGGGGCGGCCTGACCCGGCGGGATTTTATCCCCTGCTTAGCCCGTCATAGTCTCGCGTTGACGCCCCTTACCGGGCGCCTCCTCACGGTCGCGGAGGACGGCACGATCACGACCGGGGCCGTCCATGCTGGACCCACCCTTTCGCCTCGTACGGATCGGGGCACCCCCGGAGCCGGGCTGGTATCTGCGCCAGGGGGTGTGCGCCCCGGAGCGGCGGATGGTGGCGGTAGTCACCGGCGCGGAGGCCGTCTGGATCGGGCGGGCCGCGGCCCCCCGTCCAGAAGCAAGTGGGCCTGGCGGAGGGTAGCCAGAGGGGTGAATATCGGGCGGCCACAGCGTTCGTCGGAGGATGTTTTAGGCACAACATGAACGACAGTGGACGCCTAGTGGGTCACGCTGCAATTAGATTGCCAATCAGCCAAGAATAGATAGGCTGAGTTGCGCGTGATAGCAATGGCAACTTATTTGCGGCGTGACCCACTAGTAACAGGCGGTGACTTTCGGGGCGCAGCGCACCGCCTGGCCAGGCGGTGCGCTGTTATATGACCGTAGACAGCCATGGTCGTGCCGTGAAGAAAGGATACTTAACCCCCAAGGGAGAGCGTTGTGAACCCACCACATGCTGGAGAACCGCTTCTTACCCCCAGCATAGCCGCGTGCGCCCGGCTGCCGACCCGTTTTCACACTCTGGCTGTCGACAATACCCGCGCTGGGTTGGGCGGCGCGGCCTGCCGCGAGGCGTACCCGCTCCCGCAGGGCGGTATGGATCCGTTCCAACGTGCCATTTACGGTCCACTGATCAAAGTAGTAGCGGACGACGGACGCAGGCGGGAAGTCGTGGGGGACGAAGCGCCATTGGCAGCCGGTATGAGCCATGTAGAGCAGCGCGTTGACGACCCGGCGCAGATCATGGGTGCGGGGGCGGCGGGCGGGAGGAGCAAGGGAGCCAGCAACGCCCATTGCGGGTCGGTCAAATCGGTTGGGTAAGCGGGCTGGGTATGCATACGCGGGGTTAGCGCAGGAAGCGGGCCAAGCCCGGCGCGTTGCCCGCTGGCGGGCGCGGCAATCACGACATTTCGGTTGGGTAAGCGGGCTGGGTATGCATACGCGGGGTTAGCGCAGGAAGCGGGCCAAGCCCGGCGCGTTGCCCGCTGGCGGGCGCGGCAATCACGACATTGTG
>JBBSAN010000544.1:0-5160 GCA_038252265.1 Chloroflexia bacterium | reverse complement strand
TGCCCCCGCGCTTACCAAGCGTCTCCCCCTGTTCACCCAACGATTACCTGAATATAGGCAAGCTTCAGCGTCAGTCTGATACGCTTAAGGTGGGAGAATTTCAGCGATGCCGTGCTCTCCAGCACGACACGATCGCTCGGGAAGTTACCGGGCATAAAGGAAGCGAGGTTATACAATGCCTGGCAGGACGATGCCAAAAACGGCGCTGGCGCTGGCCGTAGGAACGGTGGTTACTCCGACGGACGAGCTGCTGGGGGTATGGGCACCCTATGGCGGGCTGGTGCCCCCAGAAGGGCTGGGGCCGGGGGTCGTAGAGAAGATCGCCGCCGATGGACGGGTGCGGGTCCACTGGCTGGAGGCCGAGGTAGATTCCTGGATGGATCCGGAGGAGCTGAAGCCCCATGAGGACGGCACGCACGTGATCAGCGTCTATCATTGCGACGGACATGGGCACAGTAACCGGCTGCGCCATCGAGTGGTGGACGGCGGGATCGGCTGTACCTTCAATTGGACGGTAGAGTTGCGCCCGGATGCGATCATCCGGGTCGTGCGTGCCGATGGGGCAGCCTGGACCTTCCGCCTGAATACGCACCCGGCCCTGGATCGGATCATCACGCGCTGGCCCACCCAGCCGCCCGAAGATGATGATGCCGAGGCGCTCACTGTGGCCGAGCTAACGATCGATTAAGGCCGGTTACGCCGCATAGCGAAAGGAACAGGGCCGCGTACCAGGAGCACCGGTGGTCCCCACCGGTGCTCCTGGTATGTTCAACCAGCAATTTGCCGGTTGCCGGAACGCCCCGCCGCGCCATTGTATAATAGGCTCAGGATAACTATCCCTGCCGCGCCGTGCGCCGCTCCGGGCGTGGTCCGGCGCGACCCAAGGCTGCGGAGGCCGCCACGATGAGGCTGCCGCGCAAGGAGGAAGCACTGGCGCAGGTTATAGATAAATCGTCATTGTGCCACCCGAAGTGCCGCATAAGTACACCAACACCGGGTCCACAGTAGCCCAGCACCTGGATAGCCACACCAGCGGCCAGATGGCGACGACGTGGTTAGAAGAGTAGCACCACCCAGCGAGCGCCAGAAGGGGCGAACAAATATATTCTGCCCCGGCCAGGGCAGGCGGAAATGTGACCGGGCAGCCACAAATAGACCGCTATTTCCGGTTGCCCAGCCCCCGCTTTTCCGTCCCCCGGCCAGATAATACAGGGGTGACCGACAAACACCCAATCAAGCAACCAAAGGAGAACGCACGATAAACAAGGTACACTCCAACGACGGCACCGAGATCGCCTACGATCAAACGGGGAGTGGCCCGGCTCTCGTCCTCGTCTGCGGCGGGTCCGTTGACCAGCAATCCAACGCTCCCCTGGCGGGGGGGCTGGCGCAGCACGTTACCGTGTTCAACTATGACCGCCGGGGGCGCGGTGATAGCGGCGATACCCCCCGTATGCCCTGGAGCGGGAGATCGAAGATATCGAAGCCGTGATCGATGCCGCCGGAGGGTCGGCGTTCTTGTATGGCATTTCCTCCGGGGCGGCCCTGGCCCTGGAGGCCACGCCGGCGGCTGCCTACTAAAGTCAAGAAGCTCGCCCTATATGAGCCACCCTACATCATTGAAGGTAGCCGCCCACGCCCGCCCGCGAACACCGCCGCGATTTACACCGAGTTGGTCGCGGCTGGTCGCTGCGGGGATGCCGCCGAATACTTCATGACCAAGGTCGTCGGCCTTCCCGCCGAATTCGCGGCGCAAGCGCGCCAGTCCCCCTGGTGGCCCGCGCAGGAGGCGCGGGCCCATACGCTGGCCTATGATGCCACCATTATGGCGGACTACTCGCTGCCGACCGAGACGGCGGAATCCGTCCAACCACCCACACTCGTGATCGCCGGAGGGGCGAGCTGGGATTGGATGCAGAACACGGCGCAGGCACTCGTAAGCCTGCTCCCGCAGGGGAAGTATTACCTGCTAGAAGGGCAGGAGCACAACGTCGCGCCGGAAGCGCTCGCGCCGGTGTTGGAGGAGTTTTTCAACAGCTAGAAGAACACAGGGTTAAACCCGGTTCCGCCAAACCGTTAGCCCCAGCACCAGGAGAGTCTCAGAGAAAGTGCACTGAAGCGACTCCGGCTACAACCGCTCTTCTGGATCGGCGGGGCGGCGGGACCAGTATCTGTCCAGAACGGCAGCCAGGCGTAACCCCGGCGCGACCCCGTCCGGTGACTCCTGGCACCAGGCCAGCGCGGCCCGCAGGTTAACCGCTTCGGCACTCAGGCGGCAGCGCCAGTGGGCAGTGTCGTCCCCCTCCAAACCCGTCTCAGCCTGCTCGGCCAGGGCGAGATACCAGTCCCGATGGCGGGACCGCAGGCGATCCACGTCGTCGGCGCGGGCGAGCCGATCCCAGGCATAGGCCCGGATCGGCTCTAACAGATGATAGCGGGTTTCGACGCCCGGGCGCGGTTCAGCCTGCACCAGCGATTTCCCCACCAGTTGCACCAGCAGGTCCAAGACCATCGCCTCGGGGACAGCCTCGTCGCCACAGATCGCCTCAGCCGCATCCAGCGTCCAACCACCGGCAAAGACGGCGAGCTGCACGAATAGCCCGCGCTCGGCAGACGTCAACAACGCGTAGCTCCAATCAAAGAGGGTCTGAAGGGTGCGTTGCCGGGGAGGCGCGCTGCGGGAACCGCCCCCCAGCGGGCGGAAGCGTCCCTCCAGGCGGCTGTCTAGTTCCGCCGCGGTAAGGGCGGCCATCCGGGTCGCGGCCAGTTCGATCGCCAACGGAATGCCCCCGAGTCGTTGGCAGATGTGGGCCACTGCCTCCGCATTGGCGGGCGTAAGCGTGAACCCGGGGCGGGCCGCGCACGCCCGATCAACAAACAGCCGCACGGCGTCAACGGCCAGCAGGGCCGCCGGGGCGGGCGTGTCCGGCGCGGGGAGCGCCAGGGGCAGCACCCGCTGCAGGAATTCGCCCGCGACGCCGAGCGACTCGCGGCTGGTCGCCAGCAAGGTGAGCCCGGGGCAGCCCGCGAGCAAAGCTTCCGCCAGCGGAACCACCCCGGCCAGCAGATGCTCACAAGTGTCGAGTATCAGCAGCAGTGTCCGCGGCTGGAGCGCCCGCACGAGCGCCGCGATCCGCGCCCCGCCCGCACCCTCGGCGACAGCCAGCGCCGTGGCGACGGCCCCCCCCACGGCAGCGGGTTCCTTCAGCGCGCCGAGATCCACCAGAAAGGCCCCATCCGGGTAGTGCTCCAGCGCGGCCTCGGCCACGACCAGCGCCAGGCGCGTCTTGCCGATCCCGCCCGCCCCGGTCAGGGTGATCAACCGTTGGGTGGGCAGCAGATCCACGATCTGGCGCACCTCCGCCGCGCGGTTGACGAAGCTGGTCGGCAGGAACGGCAGGTTGTGGAAAGGATAGCCCGGTGGCGCTGTGGAGAGCGGGGCGGGGGCTGGGCTGGCCGGGTCGGCGGGTTCCGCCGTCGGCGCCTCGGCGGCGACCCCGAAGATCTGACTGTAGTCGGCCTTGCTCAACGGCTGCTGCGGCTGATAGCTGCGGAGCACCCGTTCGGCGCGCTCCGGGGTCACAACCGCCGGATTGATCGCATAGCATCCGGCCAGGATGGCAAGCACCTCAGCGCGGCGACGGGGGCGGCGGCGATCGTGCTCCCAGTGCTGCAACCGCTCGACGGGCGGGCGGCCCCTCACCGTCGGAAGCCAGGCCGCCACCTGCCATTGATGCAGTTGTAGCTCGTGCCGGAGCGCCTGCAACTCAACGCCAAAACTGGTAGGAGAATCGTGATCCACCATAGAAAGATTGATCCTAGCTTTCGATCAGGGCACCCCTCGTACGGACGCGTACGCAGCCCACGCCTTGCGCGCGCCAGGGGCCGGCCAACCCGACCTACGGCCTGGTTCCGGTGTGCCCCACATTCCGAGGAAGGATGCGCATTCGGATGTCGCGCCTCTATATGAGGAACAGCCCTGCTGGGACTGCATCAATTCCAGCGAGCCGAGCCTCTATGACCAGCAGGCGAATTGGGCAGCGGCAAGCCCGTGTGGTGGGGCGCGTCGCCTGGATAAACCCTGACTGGTGGCTTCTCCAGCGCGAGCCTTTGTCTAGTTAAAATTATAGTCATTGCCTGCTTTGATATTTGATCGCAACACATTATAGCCCATTTTAGCTACCCTTGTAAAGCGGTTTAGTAAACGTTGGGTCGCAAAATAGTCAATGTAGTTTATTTGTAGTCCATATGTTGGTACAATATAGTGTCATGTTGGGTTGATTTAGCTCTTGTAGTAGGGTCAGGAATGTACTATACTGTAACAGGACATCGTTGATCAGACAGCGAAGCCATCCCGGCTTAGAGCTGGAGCAATGGGCTTCCTTCTCTGCTGACCACGGTGGACACAGGGTCATTATTGCCGTTATAGCGCGGGCCGGGTCTCCAGGGATTGATGTATTGATCCAGATCGGTGGCTCGTTACCGCGTCTCTTTATGTATGGTGAGTAGGCGTCGGCGCGACCAGGGGTCAGCGCGCCGGGCCGAAACCGCTAGCGGCCCGTGAACGTTCGGGCTGGCACGGGAAACACCAGGGGCAGTTGTGCAGCAGGGGACATTCTTGGGTCTGGTCTAACAGGGGTCCTGCGTCGGAATGGTCGCCAGCACGAGGATAGTTGGTCATGCCTCGGTGGAGACCGGATCCCAGAGCGCCGCCTGGCTCTAACGAGTTGTGTCGCCACCAGCATGTTCGGCCTGTCTACCACAGACCCCCTTGCGGAGCAAAATGCAAGGTGTATCTGCTCCGCGCCTGCTGTCCTACGGCACGTGGACACCCAGACTTCCCCTATGCAGGCGGTCAACGAACATGGATCGGGTAGCCGTCGGCTCCGCCTGACCTTTGTTCGTGCCCCATAACAGATCCACGCTGCCGAAGGGGATCAACAGGACCGAATTCGTTACGGCCCTGACCCATGAACCCGCAGCGCACCACATATATCGGCCCCAGGGACCCAGCACCAGGATTGATTGCGCCCCAGGCACCGCTGCCCGCGACGGGCGGGCAGCGGTGGTAGACGAGTCACGTCGTGACCGTTCAACAGAAGGAGACCTGCCCATGGATTTTCGTCGGATCTGATGACTGAGGACCGATCCAGCACTGCT
>JBBSAN010000543.1:0-5160 GCA_038252265.1 Chloroflexia bacterium | reverse complement strand
GGTGCTGGCCGTGCTGCTGGGCATAATTGTCGTCCTGATCACGTCGGGCAGCTTCCAGGTCAGCCGGAACGGGGTCTCGCTGGGGGCACTGGGGCTGCTGGCGGCGGTGATCCTCGTGCCGCTGTTGCTGCTGCCCACCTTTATGCTGGCCCACGACCTGGAAGGGGCCACCCGCTATGGGCCGAAGGCGCAGAACCGCCGCCTGCGGGCCTGGGCGGTGGTGTTGCGGCGGCTGACCGACATCACTTACATTCTCGTGCTGCCGGGATTGGCCGCCGCTCGGTGGGGCCTGGGACAGGAATTTGGCCCGGCAGTCGTAGTCTATCTCCTGTACATCCTCGTTGTCCCCTTCGTGGTCGCGGCGGGGTTGGGGCTGCTCACCCGCCTGGGGGCAGGGCGGACCGCACCACCCCCCCCACCCTCAGACCACGGATGAGGACCTCCTGCAACTTTTGGCCGATCCCATTCGTCTAATTGAATGAAGATGTGATCTCGGTGTGGGTTAGACAGTAACCCGCTGATCGGGCGCGCATTGCACTCACTACATACGGATGTAGAGGCATCATTATCGATCGCACACGAAAACACAATGCGTTAAGCTAACAAAGATGGCCGGGGGACGGGCTTGGCCCTGAAGGAGACAGAGCGATGCTGAATCAGCTCCGTTGGATGGGCGGCGCACTCGGCCTCTTGCTGCTTGTGGCCCTGGCCCTGTGGCTATTCAGGGGGTTCCCCACGCCGCCTGGACCTACGCCCACCCCCGCGACCCCGCGCAGTGCCAGTGTCGCGGCGGCCACCCCCGAAGCCTATGCCTGTAGTGACGGCTCCGACTGCACCACCCCGGCAGTCTTCGGCCAGCCCATCTATACCGGTGGTGCAGCCCGTACCGGCCCCACCGGCACCACCGACCTGCAAACCCGCACGACGGTCTTTCGTCTGGAACACGATTCTCGCGTACAGTTTCGGGACGTGAACGATTCCGTCACGCAGCTTGTCCTCTGGATGGGACGACTGTTTGTGAGTCATGATCAGCAGGGCCATGATCTAATCCGCGTGGAAGCAGGCACGTCGGTGATACAGGCGCTCGACACGCGCTTCAGCGTGGTTGTGTCGGCTCAGGGAGTCTACGTTGCCGTGCCTCCTGGTGGCGGACAGGTGACGGTGCTGCTCGGGCCATCCTCTCTTGTTCTGGCAGCCGGTCAGGAACTGCTGGTGCCTCCCGGCGCAACCGTGCTGCCCGCACCTCAGCCGATCAGTAACGACGAAGTGGGGCGCTGGGACGCCGTCAGTTGCGCCTGGCAGAGCATCAAGATCGTGCTGACCCCCGGCGCGCTGCCCACGCCCGCTGAGTGCCTGACGACCCCGACCGGCACACCAACCCCGGTGCCAACCAACACTCCTGTGTTGCCCTCGGACACGCCGGTACCCGTTGTGACGGACACGCCGGTGCCGCCAACGGATACCCCGACCGACACCCCAACCGACACGCCAACCGATACCCCCACAGAGACTCCGACTCAGGCGTCGACCGATACGCCGACCGATACGCCAACCTGGACGCCGACCGCCACCCCTACGGAGACGCCGACGCCGATGCCGCCGGATACACCGACGCCGGAGAAGCCTCCCGATCCCATGCTCTATCGGGGTACCTGGCTGATTACGGACCAGGCCACTGCCCCGTTTACGAAGCTCTGGATCGTCACCGATGGGCAACTGGTGGTGGTCCACTGGTTCCGTGATTGTGAAGGTACGCTTTGTGACTTCAGCATTACCCGCGCCTTCCTGGATAGCGCGGCGCTCAAAATTGATGCGCCCAACTATGGCACCGTGCTGCTTACGGTGGCTGGTGGAAAGGTGCTGACGTTAGAGGGGGCGAAAGGGCCTGCTACCTTCCACCGGGTCACCGCAGCTGATTATAGCGGCACGTGGGTCAAGCACAACAGCCAGGCCCGCGGGCCGCGCCTGCTGACCCTCACCAATACCACAGAGAACCTTGTTCGCCTGGACTTCGACAATTGCGGGCCGTCCATCGGTGCCGTCGCCCCGTCTATTGGGGCCGTTGCGTCGCCCGTCAGCACGGTCGGGCCGCAAGTCTGTTCTGGGCTGGTGGGTGTCGGAAAATTCAACAACGAACCCTTCTCGATCGGGGGCTATGCTGTCGCACTGGTCGATGCGCCCCTCACCTGGCTGGCGGTGTCGGTGGGGGGTGCGCCGCCCATATATTATAGCCGGCGATAAACCAGATGCCTTAGGGCCGGAGGGATATTCCGCCGTGTTGTGCCTCTCTATCCCCGTGGCGGTGCGGGACCAATGTTGCACCCCGCCCCTTGGTGTGCTATAAACAGGGCATAACCTCAATGGGGGAGGACCAGAGGTGGAGACACCAGAGGTGGAAACACCGGCGGGGGCAGCACCAACGGTGGAGACACCCGCAGTGGTGGCACCGGAGCCGGCGGCACCGAACAACCGGATGCACTGGGCGCAGTGGGTGCTGGGCGCGCTGGCGCTGCTACTGATCGTGGCACTGGCGCTGGTGCTGATCGCGCGGTTCCCGGTGGCCCCGCGCGGCGTCACCCCCATCGCGGCGATCCCCCCCAGCGCCAGCGTCGCCGCCGTTCAGGGGGCGGCGTTCGCCTGCTCCCATGCGCCGGAGAACGCCTGCAACACGCCCGCCAGTCTCGGCCAGTTGGTGTTTGTCGGCGGCGAGGCGCGCACCGGCGAGACCGGCACCCTGGATATGCAGACGCACACCACGGTGTTCCGGCTGGGCAACAGCACGCAGGTCCACTTCCGCGATGTGAGCGATGCGGTGACCCAGGTGGTGCTGGAGATCGGGCGGCTGTTTGCCAGCCATGATCCCGGCGGGCGTTCGGTGGTGCGGGTGCAGAGCGGGCAGGTGACGATCCAGGCCATTGATACGCGCTTCAGCGTGGAAACGGTGGCGGGTGGGGGGGTTTATGTGGCCGTGCCACCGGCTGGGGGCCAGGTTACGATCCTGACGGGGGCCACTGCGGCTAGCATCACGTTGTTGGCGGGGCAGGAGATCCTGATCAACCCGAACATCAACACCCCGCTCGCCCCCCGGTCCCTCAGCCCGGATGAACAGGCCCGCTGGGCCGCGGTGAGTTGCGGGTGGCAGGCCATCGCCGCACGCCTGACCCCGGTCGCCCTGCCGCCCGCGCAGTGTGCCACCCCGACCGTGCCCCCGACCGTCCCTCCCACAGCGACGCCGATCCGCCCAACGGCGACACCGCGCCCCCCCACCGAGACGCCCGTGCCGGTACTCCCCACCGGCACGCCGGGGCCGTTGTCTACGCCGCTGACTCCCACGCCGACCGTGCCGCCGGGCCGCCTGATCACCTCGTATCTCGCCACCTGGCTTAACACGGATCGCCAGACCTCCGGCCCGCCCAAGCTGACGCTGACCAACAAAGCGGCTACGCTGATCGTGCAGTGGTACAAGCTTTGCGCAACGCATATTTGCGCCGTGACGACGACCACCGCGCCGTTCAGCGGGGAGCCGTTCACCATCGTATCGCCCGAGAAGCATACGATCCGCTTTACCCTGGAGAAAGAGGGCACCGTGTTGACGATGGCAGACGGCAATACCGGGGCGCGTTATAGCTTCCGCCGGGTGGTGCTGCGCGACTACACCGGCACCTGGATCAACAATGACACCGCCGGGTCCATTCTGCCCACGCTGGCGATCCGTAATTTGAGCAACAAGATCATCGTGGACTGGTCCAGCGGCTGCTTCAACGCCGACTGCAACAGCAGCGGGGTCTTCAGCAGCGAGCCGGTCGTCACCGACCGTTACGCCCTCAGCCTGGATAACCTGACCGGTACGCAGCTTCAGGTGGATGATCTGGTGCAGAGCACCACCTACTATTACCATAAATAGGGGTCGCTGGTTGCGGATGCGCCGGGCGCGAACGCCCCGACCCGGCAGCAAAGGCGGCGACCCTGTGAAGGGACACGATGCAACGAACACGACTGCTGGGCGGATTGGCCTTGCTGGTGGGGCTGCTGCTCCTGGGATTGCTGTTGCTGCGGCCCGGCGGGAGTAGCGGCGGCAGCGCCCAGGTGGTGTTCCTCGAGGGGGCCGCGTTTGCCTGCGCCCATAATGTCGCCTGTGCCGCGCCGGCGGTGGTGGGGACGCGGGTCTTTGTCGATGGCGAGGCCCGCACCGGCGCAGCAGGACTACAGGATTTGCAAACCGGGACGGCAACGTTCCGCCTGCAAGAGGGCGCGACGCTCCAGTTCCGCACAGTGAGCGATGCGGTGACCCAGGTGACGCTGGGGGCCGGGCGGCTGTTCATCAACCACGATGCGGCAGGCCGCGACCAGATCGTGGTGGAGGCGGGCACCACCCGGGTCGAAGCGTTAGACACCCGTTTCTGCGTGCTGGCGACCGGCACCCAGGCCTATATCGCGGTGCCTCGTCCCACCGGAGGCAAGGGGCGCACCCCCGGTAGCGTGCGGATCACGCGGGCGGGGACCGCGCCGATCTCGCTGGGGGCCGGGCAAGAAATCACCCTCGTGCCGGGTCGTTCCTCCCGTCCCCAGTCCATCTCCGCCGCCGAGCAAGCCCGCTGGGATCAGCTCACCAATTGGCCGTGACGCGGGGGCAGGGTCAGGGATCGGGGGTCAGGAGTTGGGCAGGCTAAAAATTATGGGGCGCGACCCATGCCGTGCCCCCGTTTGTTTATCTTTGATCCCTGATCCCTCGTCCCTAACCCCTCGCCCCTCGTTGCTTTTACCGCCCGGTGCCAGCAGCGGCGGCGGTGGGGATGGTGAAGTGGAAGGCGGTGCCCCTGATCGGATTGTTTTCGGCCCAGATCGCGCCGCCGTGCGCCTCGACCCAGCCCCGCGCCAGGGTCAGGCCCAGCCCTGCCCCCGCCATCTGCCGGTGCATCCCGCCTCCGGCCCGGTAGAAGGGGTCGAAGACGCGTTTCAACACCTCGGGGGCGAGGCCGGGGCCACTGTCGCGCACGGTCAGTTGGACCGCGTGGCCGTCGGCGGTGATTTGCGCCGACAGCGTGATCGGGCTGCCGGGGAGGGTGAAGCGTTGTGCGTTGTCCACCAACTCGCTCAGTACCTGGCGCAGCTTGTGCGCGTCGCCCCAGGCCTCTAGGAGCGCCGCCGGTAGCTCGATGC
>JBBSAN010000542.1:0-5174 GCA_038252265.1 Chloroflexia bacterium | reverse complement strand
GTCCCCACCAGCATTACAGGCGCACACCGTCGGCTACGTGGCGGCGCGCCTGGCCCAGATCGCGTTCGAGGTGCTCCATGAAGCGCCGCAGATGACCCCGGCCAGCGTGCGCCTGCTGCAACTAAGCCACAACCTGCTGGCCGATCCGGCCACGGCCAGCCAGGATCTGTTAAACCTGAACGGAACGCCGCAATGAGCGCGATCGGGGATAACGAACTGACTGACCTGATCGCTGCTGTGACGATCCACTCGCCCGAAGAGGTGTGGTTCGGCGGGCGTCCGGTGCGGGCAGGCGATGCCGGGGCACCGAGCGGGCCGGGCCACCCTTTGCAAGCCGCGCTGGCCCACCGGCTGTACCTGAGCGGCTACTGTCGGCGGGTGCAGGTGCCGTGCCCGCCCGATCCGGCCCCACTCCCCCCCGATCCGGCTTTCGCGGCGGCGCTGGCGGCCACCGCAGGCCGCCGCCCGACCCTGCTCCCCGGCTGGCAAGTCGTTGGGCCGGGTCCCAATGGTACCACCGTTTTAGAGCGAGATGGGCGAGTCGTCGTTGCCCCGCCCGGTACGTTTCTGACGCCTGATGCGGCGGGGCGGGCACCCGCGCCAGGGATGCAGGCCTCCCTCTATCAGCCATTAGCTTCGGCCCACCTGCAACCCGGCGCCGTCTTTGTCTTCGGCGCGACACCTGCCGACGCGGTGGCCGATGCCCGCCTGGTCCGCTTCTACTGGCATGTCGCGGCCTGGGGCGCGGTGCGCCTGCTGGAACGTCTGGTCGCCGGTCTCGACCACTGGGGAATACCCTTCCGCGCCAAAGCCTGGAGTACGCCCGCCGCGTATGCCCGCCGCGACGGGGTGATCCTCTATATCCCGGCGCGGCATTATGCCCTCGCCGCCGAGCAGGTCGCCCGGACCTATCGGCAAGTCCGGTCAGCCGTCCAGGCCGACATCCCCCTGTTCACTCGCTGCCTGGCTCCCGGCCTGGCCCTCGCGGACGATCCCGGTCCCGGCGAGAGCTTCGGCCAGCATCGCTGCCGGTTGGTGGCCGACGGGCTGTGGCAAGCGGCGGCAGATCAGGTGACCGACCCTGCCGCCCGGCTCCAGGCGGTGCGTGCCCGGTTCGCCACTGCCGGAGTGGATCCCGACCGCCCTCACCTGCATTCACTCACCCGCGAGGAGTACCCGTGGCCGCCGTAATCGCGTCCAATAACCTCCGCTTCCTGGACGCCGCCGACCGGATCGCCGCCCAGTTATGCCGCGACACCATCTGGGCGGGCGGCGGCTGTAACTGGCTGGGGCCGGTCCAGGGGCCGGGTGCCTTCGGCACACTGGTTGCCTATCGGGCGGGCGGACCGGACCTGTATGCGGGCACCAGTGGGATCGCGCTCTTTCTTGGGCAGGCCTATGCCCTGACCGGGGAGCCGCTCTACCGCCGCACGGCTACCGGGGCGGTGCGCCAGGCGCTGGCCTATTACACCACCATCCCACTGGCAGAGCGAATCGGTTTCTACACCGGCTGGTCAGGCCTGGCCTGGGCGCTGACCCGCCTGGCAGGGCTGTGCGATACCCCGGCCTGGGCGGAAGCCGCGTTACGGATCGCATATCAGTTGGTAGACGGGCTAGACCGAAGCGACTCTCCGCCGGTCCTGGATGTGATCGGGGGCGCGGCGGGAGCGATCCCGGTGCTACTGAGTCTGTACGCTGCCACCGGCCAGGGCTTCCTGATCGACGGCGCGCTGCTCCTGGGAGACCGCCTGGAGGCGGCGGTGGTCTCCCAGGAGATGGGCACCGCCCAGGCTGCGGCCCAGGCCGCAGGTTCTAGCTGTGCCTGAGCGGCAGCTTGCGCCTGAATAGCAGTCGCCTGATCGGCTGGCTCCAATTGCTGGTTTATCGCCGTTAACAGCGTCGCTACGGCCCCGAACAGCCGCGCCGCTCGCTCGTGTGCCCGATCCCGCGCGGCTAACGCCGCCAGCAGAGTTAGTGCGTGAACGCTTCCGGCTTTGAGCTTGAGCCGTTGGAACAAGACGAGACTCTCTGTTACCAGTGAACGCGCCTGCGCCACGTCGCCCCGCTGCTCGGCTGCCGCTGCACTCTTGTATAGAGACCAGGCGATACCCCGAGTCAGATCTAGAGACCGGTGTAAAGCCAGACTTTCTGTGTAGACTGCCGCTGCCTGGGCATATCTACCTTGTAAGCGCGCTAGATCACCCAGTACAAGGTAAGCAGTAGCCATCCTCGCACGATCACCCAACTGACGTGCCTGGATTAAAGCGTTCTCGCATAGAGTACTTGCTAGCGCATAGTCACCACAGTATAAAGCTGCGCTCCCCAGACAAAGCAGCAATATAGTGATCCCTCTGGCGTCGCCCAGTTGTTGAAATAAATCTAAACTCTCTTCGTAATGGGTACGGGCCGCCGCCTCATTGCCCTGGTCAAGTTCCAGATTACCCAGGCTGAGTAGTACCGAGGCTCGCGCCCGCTGGTCGCTGCACACTCTCGGCCCGGCCAGCACTTCATCATGCAGCGCTTTAGCCGTCACCAGATCCCCTTCGTGCCAAGCCAGTTGCCCCATTGCGTAGCGTACCTCATCGGCCCCATGAAGGTCCCTGGCCGCTTGATAAAGCGCCAAACTCTGTTCATACAGCAGGTGGGCGGCCCCGCCTTCGGCCACGGCAATGCGCCCCAGTCCGTGCAGAGCATCCGCCTGCACGCGCCGGTCGTCCCCGACCTGGTTCTCGGTTAGCGCAGCTTTCCAGGCAGTACGGGCGGCAGCCAGATCATCCTGATGATAGGCGAGCCACCCGGCGGCGTTGAGGGCGGCGGCGCGCACGGCGGGCGGGGCACCGTCCCGCGCCAGTAAGCGGGCCAGCCAGGCGCGGCCTTCGCGGGCGTGGCCCCGGCTGCGCCAGAACGGCCATAGCGCGGTGGCGAGGCGCAGGCCCAGTGTCGGGGCAGGATGGGTCTCGGCCCAGGCCAGCGCGGCGCGCAGATTGGCATGTTCCGCCTCTAACCGGTCGAGCCAGGCCACCTGATCCGGGCCGGTCAGGTGCCGGGCACCGTCTTCGGCCAGGGCCAGGTAGACGTGGGCGTGCTGCGCCGCCAGTCGCCCATCCTCGCCTGCCACCGCCAGTTGTTCCAGGGCGTAGGCGCGCAGCATCTCCAACATGGTGTAGCGCGGCTCCGCTGTGGTGGGATCAAGCTGGATGAGGCTGCGATCCAGTAGCGCCGACAGCTGATCGAGCAGCTCTGGTTGAGGCGTTTGGTCGGCGGCAACGAAGGATGGGCCGTCACGCAACAGCGGCGCACCCGCCAGATCGACGACCGGCAGAATTGCCGCCAGGGGCGCGCCGCCCTGGAAAACGCCGAGGCGGCAGAAGAGTGTTTGAAGCGGGACGGGCAACAGGTCATAGCTCCAACTAATCGCACCACGCAGGGTTTGCTGGCGGGCGGGGAGATCGGCGGCCCCGCCGGCTAACAACGCCAGGCGCTGGCCCAGTTGGGCCAGCAGCGCCGCCGGGGGTAGCACGGCGCTACGGGCAGCAGCCAGTTCCAGCGCCAACGGCAGCCCCTCTAAGCGAACGCAGAGTTGGGCCACCGCCGCCACATTCTGAGTGGTCAGCCGGAACGTCCCGCCGGCAGCTCGCGCCCGCCCGACAAATAAGGCCACAGCTTCATAGCCGATCAACTGCTCCGGCCCTTCCCCGGTGTCGGGGTCGGGCACGGTTAAAGCTGGAACGGTGTAGCACACTTCACCATACAGGTGCAACCGCTCCCGGCTCGTGACCAGCAGGTGGAGATCGGCAGCCGCATTACGCAGCGGGGCCAGGCGCAACGCCCCCGCCACTAATTGTTCAAAATTGTCCAATACCAGCAAGAGACGGCGACTGCTCAGGTGGGCCGCTAACGTCTCCTCCACCGGGCGGCCCGGCTCCTCATACACGCCCAATGTCGCAGCAATGAGTGGTAAGATGCCCGCCGCCTCACTGATCGCGGCGAGCGGCACGAAATAGATCCCATCAGGGAAATAGTCCAGCAAGCCACCTGCCACTTGGAGCGCTAACCGGGTTTTGCCAATCCCCGGCGGGCCGGTGAGCGTGAGGAGGCGCACACCCTCGGCAGTTAGCAACGTCCGTACCTCAGTCAGTACACTGGCGCGACCTACAAATGGAGTCCGCAGGATCGGTAAATTGTGGTATTGGACTGCGGGGGCCGGATGAGCGGGGAGCCGAGCGATCTGAGTAGACCGCGCGGCTGCCACGAACACTGTCCAGTCTTCTGGCCCCAGGTTCAATGCCTCGGCTAGCCGCTGCACAGTCGTTCGCCGGGGTGTATGGTTCACTCCCCGTTCCAGATCCTGAATAGCGCGCGGGCTTAAACCTGCCTGGTCAGCCAACCTCTCCTGGGTCAACCCTGCCGCCAACCGGTAATGCCAGAGCAACTCACTAAAGGATAAGGGTGCAACAGCATTCATAGAGATTCCATTATACACGTGGCAGCCGGCCCGTCTCCGACTTCTTGCTTATAGTTCTGCCTAGTTTCTATTCTAGTTCTGCCTAGTTTCTATTATAGTCTGCGGAACTTAGCAGAACAATGAGTCTGTAGATGGAACTGCTGCGTCAAGATGTCGTATTTTGCCTGCTTCTGGCACAGCTTCGTCCATTTAGCGTGCTGCTAAGAAAAAGCCTCTTCAGGGTGCTATGGATCCAGGTTTACCTTGCAGCCCAGGTTTTCAGTCCACTTCCGACTATTGTATCAACTTCCAGAGTTGAGTGCAGACTCTAGAGGCTATACAGCCAAGTCTACAGCCAAGCCGCTAGACAACCCGTGAATTCTGTAGACAAACTCGGAACAAAAAGAGCTAATTCAGGCACAGAATGGATGAAGATAGACGCCGATAGATAGTTTGCCGGGGACTGAAAATCGCAGGGTCAGCAGTTCAATTCTGCTCCTGAGCACCCTTAATAGAAGGCTAAAATGGCCCCGTCAAGAATCTTGACGGGGCCATTTTGTAGCCATTTACAACCTATTGACTGTAAAGGTACTCGGCAACATCATACAAGCCCTTCGTGAGTACAAACAGGCACCTGAGTCAATAGTTCGGCTCCGATGCCTGCTACTGGGTGCGCCTCAGAGTTTTGCATGGAGAATGCGTCCACGCCTGGGTATCGCCATATCGCTTT
>JBBSAN010000541.1:0-5175 GCA_038252265.1 Chloroflexia bacterium | reverse complement strand
GTTTTTTTTTTTTGGGGGTTTGGGGGGGGGGGGGGGGGGGTGGGGGGTGGGGGCCCTGGGGGTTAGTAATAGCGGGAAAGTGTCATCCTGAGCGCAGCGAAGGATCTTCTTGGGGCTACCAGATCGTCAGGGAAGATCGGGATTTTGGCCTTCGCACCTATGACCACCAAGATGTTCCTTCGCTGCGCTCAGGATGACAGCTTGGGGAGCGGCTAGTACCGAGCGACTTTGCAACAGCCCTGCCTGCTTGTTCGCCACGTCCGGCGCGCGTGTGCTATAATCCGGCATGAGCCAGCAGGGGGTGGGTGCGGCAACGGTTTTAGATAGTTGGGTGGATGTGGCAGGCACGCAGCTGCGGGTGATCCAGGCCGGGCCAGAGGATGCGCCACCGCTGGTGCTGGTGCATGGGCTGGGCATGTCGGCGGACTACTGGACGGAATACACCATCCCGGCACTGGCCGCCGATTATCGCATCATCGCGCCCGACTTGCCGGGGTATGGTCGCAGTGCGCCGTTGCCGCGCCACACCGTAGGGGCCTACAGCGCGGTGGTGCGCGGGCTGATCGATCAGGTCGCGCCGGGGCGGGCGGTGCATTTGCTGGGGCACTCGATGGGCGGGCAGATCAGCATCGCGGTGGCAGCGCACGCTCCGGCGCGCATCCGCAGCCTGACTCTGGTCGGCGCGGCGGGGCTGCCCTGGCGCGAGGCCGCCTGGCGCATCCCCCTGCGGGCGGCGCTGGATCGCTGCAACTACCAGCCCCGGCTCCTGCGCTATGGGATGCAGGCGCGCCCGTTCGGGCGGGTCTACCGCGAGTGCGTGGCGATGATCCTGGGCGGGGCCGGGGAGACGGAGGCGCTGTTGCCCCGGATCACCGTGCCGACGCTGCTGGTCTGGGGCGAGCGCGACTACATGGTGCCGCTCCATTACGGGCGGACGATGGCCCGCCTGCTGCCCCACGCCCGCCTCGCCGTGGGCCGGGGCCTGAGCCATGTGCCGTTTTTCGAGCGCCCCGCCGCCTTCCACCGGCTGGTGGCGGGCTTTTTACACGAGTATTGACAGGGGGAAGCCTTGGATCAAACATTAGAAGCCGCGCCGCCGGTGATCGCCCCGCACCCGGAGGGATACGATACGGTGGTCGTGTTCGATTTTGGCGGACAGACCAGCCAGTTGATCGTCCGCCGGGTGCGCGAGGCGGGGGTCTACGCCGAACTCTTGCCGTGGGACGCGACGGCGGCGCAGGTGCAGGCGTTGCATCCTCGCGCCTTCATCCTGTCGGGCGGGCCGGCCAGCGTCTATGATGAGGGTGCGCCGACCCTGCCGCCCACTGTTCTTGCGTCTAATCTGCCGGTGCTGGGCATCTGCTACGGGATGCAACTGCTGGCCTACAATATGGGCGGGCAGGTGGCCCCGGCCACCCACCGCGAGTACGGCCCGGCCACGATCCACCAGGCGCACCCCGACGCCCCCGCGCCCCTCTTTGCCGGGCTGCCCGCCGATCTCCCCGTCTGGATGAGCCACGGCGACCGGATCGACGCGCTGCCCCCTGGCTTCACCGCTTTCGCCACCACGCCCAACGCGCCCTTCGCGGCGATGAGCAACGAGCAGCGAGCAGTGAGCAGTGAGCAGCGAGCAGCGAGTGCGGCGCAAGCGGATCTCCAAAATCCAAAATCCAAAATCCAAAATCCAACAGCCCCCATCTACGGCATCCAGTTCCACCCCGAAGTGGTCCACACGCCGCAGGGGGCGGAGATTTTGCGGAACTTCCTGTTCAACGTGGCCGGGCTACGCGCGACCTGGACGATGCACTCGTTCATCGAGCAGGAGGTGGCGGCAATCCGGGAGCGGGTGGGCAGCGGGCGGGTGCTGTGCGGCCTCAGCGGCGGGGTCGATTCGGCAGTGGTGGCGGCGCTGTTGCACCGGGCGATTGGCGACCAACTGACCTGCATCTTCGTGGACACGGGGTTATTACGAGCAGGCGAGGCGACGCAGGTGATGGACACCTTTGGCCGCCACATGCAGGTGGACCTGCGGATTGTGGACGCCGCCGACCGTTTCCTGGATCGGCTGGCCGGGGTGGACGACCCCGAAGAAAAGCGGCGGCGGATCGGGACCGAGTTTATCCGCGTGTTTGAGAAGGCAGCGGCGGAGATCGGGGAGTTCGCCTACCTCGCGCAAGGCACGCTCTACCCCGACGTGATCGAGAGCGCGGGGCCGGAACGCCGGGCGGCAGCGAAGATCAAGACCCACCACAACGTGGGCGGCCTGCCCGCTGACATGCGCTTCCAGTTGATCGAGCCGTTACGCTACCTGTTCAAAGACGAGGCCCGCGCTGTGGGGGCCGAGTTGGGCCTGCCACCGGAGATCGTCTGGCGGCACCCGTTCCCCGGCCCTGGCCTGGCCGTGCGCGTGCTGGGGCCGGTGACGCGGGAAGCGGTGGCGACGCTCCAGGCCGCCGACGCCATCGTGCGCGACGAGTTGCGAACGGCGGGGCTAGAACGGGAGATCTGGCAGGCGTTCGCCGTGCTGACCCCGTTGCGGAGCGTGGGGGTGCAGGGTGACGGGCGCACCTACGCCAATCTGGTGGCGGTGCGCGCGGTGACCAGCACCGACGGCATGACCGCCGATTGGGCACGCATCCCCCACGAGGTGCTGGCCCGGATCAGCAACCGCATCGTCAACGAAGTGCCCGGCGTCAACCGCGTGGTCTACGATATCACCAGCAAGCCCCCGGCGACCATCGAGTGGGAGTGACACGAGGTACGAGGTACGAGGTACGAGGTACGAGGTACGAGGTACGAGGTAGTGCAGAATGAAGACTGAGGAGCGAGGGGTCAAGGATCAGGGGTTGGGAGGCAGGGCGGCGGTGCAAGTACCAACCCCCACCCCCCAACCCCCCACCCCTGTTTCTCAAACCTCGTACCTCGTACCTCGTACCTCGTACCTCCGTCCGGCGGGGGCGGCGCTGGGGAGCTTCCTGGCGACGCGGATGGTGGTGGGACTGGCCTCGTGGCTGGGGGTCACCCAGTTGATCGCGGCGAACCCGGCCTATAACAAGGGGCCGTTCACCGAGGCGGCGCTGCTGTGGGACTCCGCCTGGTACATGAGCATCGTCAAGGACGGGTACGCGCTGCCGCCGCCGCCTGCGACCTCGAACCTGGCCTTTCCCCCGCTCTTGCCCTTGCTGACCCGGCTGCTGGGCGACTTGTTCCAGGGGGTGGGCCTCCACCTGGCCGACCCGGTGTATGGTAACTGGGCGGTGGCGGGTATCCTGATCAGCAACGGGGCGCTCTTGCTGGGGTTGTTCGTGCTCTGGCATCTGGTGGCGCTGGATCACCCGGCTCCGGTCGCGGACCGCACGGTCTGGTTTGTGGCCGCGTTCCCGCTGGGCATCTTCTGGTCGGCGTTCTATACCGAGTCGCTCTTCCTCCTGTTGATCGTCAGCAGCGTGCTGGCGGCGCGGCGCAACCGCTGGCCGCTGGCCGGGCTGCTGGGGGGGCTGGCCGTGCTCACCCGGTGGGCCGGGCTGATGCTGATCGTGGTGCTGTTCGTGGAATGGCTCACGGCGCGGCGGCGGGTGGCGCTGGCCGATGGCAACGGAGCCGGGGTCGCCGTCCCGCGCCCGGCGTGGCTGTCGCTGGCCTGGCTGGGGGGCATTCCCCTGGCGTTGGTCGGCTATATGGGCTATTTGCAGGCGGCGTTTGGCACGCCCTGGGGCGTGTTCCAGAGCCAGAGTGCCGGCTGGCAGCATGGGTTGTCCTTTTTCCTGACGACCTACTGGGACGGGGTGGACCTGCTCTGGCAGAGCCTGACCCAGACCGGCCCGCGTAGCGATGTGGTCCTCCATTTAGGGTACGGCAATTCGATCTATATGTGGCTCGACCTGGGGCTGCCGCTGCTCTATGTCGCGCTGGGGGCCATCGGTTGGCGGCAGGGCTGGCTGCGGCCCAGCGATCTGGTTTGGCTGGCGCTGGGCCTGCTCTTCCCGCTCAGCCTGGGAACCACGATTTCGCTGGCCCGCTACCTGATGCCGCTGTGGCCCGCGCTGATCGTTGTCGCCCGGCTCTGTGTCACCCGCCCCAATCTCGACCGTGCCTGGTTGGTCGCCTCGACGGGCTTGCTGGCCCTGGGCGCGTATCTCTACGCCAACGCCAAGTGGATCGGGTGAGCAGCCCGGCCCTGGTGCTTTTCTGTCGCCCCTCCGGGGCTATATTTGGGGGGGCGTTTTCCCCACAGTTGGCACTGTGGGCTACTGTCTGTCGCCCCTCCGGGGCTATGTTTGGGGGGGGTCTTTCCCCACAGTTGGCACTGTGGGCTACCATCTGTCGCCCCTCCGGGGCTATGCTCGGCCTGTGGTCTCGTGGAGGCTGCGTTTGGCACCTTGTACGACCTCTACCATTTCGCCCCCTTCGTCCTTTCGTTTCGTGCGCTTCGTCCTTTCGTGCTTTCGTGGTTCAAACGTCCCCATCCATGAACCGAATGTTGCCCTCTCGCGTATACTAGAAAAGAGGCAGTGCTGCGCGGCCACGCCTGTTGCCCCCCCGAGTGTCCGACCCAACGTCTGCCCTTGCCCCCTCAAAGCTGCTGAATCCAGGGGACATATGGTATAATGCCGCACGGGGGCACGCGCATGACCAGGGCCCCTGTCTAGACTGCGACGGCGTCGTATGACCCAATCCGCTCTCCGTCCCCGCCGCTGGCTCTGGGCTGGTATACTCCTCTTGCTGTGCAGCCTCGTTCCGGCACCGCAGCCTGCCGCTGCGGCTGCCGCTGCGGACGACGGGCGGCTGACTACCCGCTACTTCACCATCCTCTATCCCGAAGGCGAAGAGAAGACCGCCCAGTGGTATGCCGGGTTTGCCGACGAGGTCAGCAGCGCCGTCAGCGAACTGCTGGGGGCCGACCCCATCAGCGGGATCACCCTCCATATTTACAACACCGAGGCGGAATACACCGCCGCCAACCCCCAGGCCGAACTCCACCCCGGCATCATGGCCCACGCGATCCCGGAGCGCAAAGAGATCGGCGTCGCGGTCGAGCGCCTGCGCGACCAGCCGCCCGAAATCGCCCGCGAGAGCTTCCGCCACGAAATGACCCATCTCGTGGCCGGGGTGCTGACTAACTACCACCTGCCGATCGGGTTCGACGAGGGGCTGGCCCAGTACAACGAAGGTTCG
>JBBSAN010000540.1:0-5182 GCA_038252265.1 Chloroflexia bacterium | reverse complement strand
GGCGGCCAAGCCGGTGCTGGTCGTCGGGCCGATGGAGCTAATCAGGTAGTCGCTGTAGAGATCGAGCAGGTCTTTGTCAGTCATAGCCCTAGTCTACCATATTCCCATAGTGCGTAACATGAGTTATCAGTTCTTGTCTTGTTCGCGTCTTGTTCGCGCCTGACAACTAACCACTAACCACTAACCACTAACCCCTAACCACTAACCACTAACCACTAACCACTGATAACTGATAACTGATAACTGAGGACTTAAAGCAATGGCAACGACTGTTGAAACGTTAACACCGGGGGTGGCACCTGCCGCGCCGGAGAAGCGCCGGAAGGGATCGCAAAGCCTGTTCACCCCCGAACTGATGGGGCCGGCGCTGCGGGATAGCGTGAAGAAGCTGAACCCGCGCACGCTGGTGCTCAATCCGGTGATGTTTGTCGTCGAAGTGGGCAGCGTGCTGACCACGATCATGCTGGTCAAGCTGATCGCGGATGGGGCCAGCCTGAAAAGCATTATCGTCAACGGACTGATCATCGTCTTTCTGTGGCTGACGGTCATCTTCGCCAACTTTGCCGAGGCGCTGGCCGAGGGCCGGGGCAAGGCCCAGGCGGCCACGTTGCGCAAGACCAAAGTCGGCGCGCAGGCCAAGCGCCTGACCGACGCGAAGACCCGCGCCTACACGACCGTCCCGGCGACGGAGCTACGCAAAGGCGACCTGGTGCTGGTGGAGGCGGGCGACTTGATCCCCAGCGACGGCGAGGTGATCGCGGGGGTGGCCTACGTCAACGAGGCGGCCATCACCGGCGAGTCCGCCCCGGTGCTGAAAGAGCCGGGCACCGACATCGCTTCCAGCGTCACCGGCGGCACGACGATCATCAGCGACTCGCTGGTCCTGCGGATCAGCGCCGAGCCGGGGCAGACCTTCCTCGACCGGATGATCGCCCTGGTGGAGGGGGCATCCCGGCAGAAGACGCCCAACGAGATCGCCTTGAATATCCTGCTGGTCGGGCTGACGGTCATCTTCCTGATCGTCGTCGTCACGCTGGGGCCGTTCGCGCAATATTCGAACACGCTGGTGTCGGTGATTACGCTGGTGGCCCTGCTGGTCACGCTGATCCCGACCACCATCGGTGCGCTCCTGTCGGCCATCGGTATCGCCGGGATGGACCGGCTGGTGCAACGCAACGTGCTGGCGATGAGCGGGCGCGCCGTCGAGGCGGCAGGCGATATCGATGTGCTCTTGCTGGACAAGACCGGCACGATCACCTTCGGCAACCGCATGGCAAGCGAGTTTATCCCGGTGTCGGGGACCAGCCGTGACGCGTTGACCCAGGCGGCGCTGCTGGCCTCGGTGGCCGACGATACGCCGGAGGGCAAATCGATCGTCGCGCTGGCCGAGCGGCAGGGCTACACCGCGCCGGACGAGTGGCGGGGGCCGGGGGTGGCACTCCTGCCGTTCACCGCCGAGACGCGGGTCAGCGGGGCGAGCCTGGGCGACACGCGGATCATCAAGGGCGCGGTAGACGCCGTGGCCGGGCAGGCGACCCAGGTGCCGCCCGATCTGAATGAAATCGCCGACTTCATCGCCGGGGAGGGGGGCACGCCGCTGGCGGTGGCCCGCAATGGGATCATCCTGGGCGTGATCTATCTGAAAGACACGGTCAAGCCCGGCATTCGTGAGCGGTTCGAGGAGTTGCGGCGCATCGGTATCCGCACGATCATGATCACCGGCGACAACCCGCTGACGGCGGCGACCATCGCCCGCGAGGCCGGGGTGGACGACTTCGTCGCCCAGGCCAAGCCGGAGGACAAGATCCGCATCACGAAGGAGAACCAGGCCCAGGGGCGACTGGTGGCGATGACCGGCGACGGCACCAACGATGCCCCCGCGCTGGCCCAGGCCGATGTGGCGGTGGCAATGAACAGCGGCACGGCGGCGGCCAAAGAGGCGGGCAATATGGTGGACCTGGACAGCGACCCGACCAAGCTGCTCGACATCGTGCTGATCGGCAAGCAACTGTTGATGACCCGGGGTGCGCTGACCACCTTCAGCATTTCCAACGACGTGGCGAAATATTTCGCCATCATCCCGGCGGCGTTCGTGGTGACCTACCCGGAGCTGGAGACGCTGAACATCATGGGGTTGAACCCTGGCACGGCGATCCTGAGCGCGATCATCTTCAATGCGCTGATCATCGTGGCGTTGATCCCCCTGTCGCTGCGGGGGGTGGCCTACCGGGCGCTGCCTGCCGCCGACATTCTGCGGCGCAACCTGCTGATCTACGGGGTGGGCGGGATTGTCGCCCCGTTCGTCGGGATCAAGGCAATTGATATCATCCTCAACCTGTTTGGGTTGGGCAGCTAACGAGTGCAGAATGCGGAGTGCGGAGTGCGGAAGAGACGCCGCCGCGCACTTTGCAGGCAAGGAGTACAGTAGAGATGGTTACGCGAATGGTAAAAGAAGTGGACGCGCCGGTGGGGAGAGACGACCACACGGTGGAAGCGGTGCCGCCCGCCCCGGCAGCCCCTGTTGAAGTCGAAGACGGGTTGCAGATCGGGCGGCAACTGGCCGTGGGGTTGGCGATGGTCTTGTTCCTGACCGTGCTGACCGGGCTGATCTACCCGCTGGTGGTGACCGGGATCGCCCAGGTCGTCTTCCCCAGCCAGGCCAACGGCAGCCTGGTCACCGACAAGAGCGGCACGGTGGTCGGCTCGGCCCTGCTGGGCCAGGTGTTCACCGATACCCGCTACTTCTATGGCCGCCCATCGGCGGGCGGGACATTCTCCGGCAACGGCCTCACCTTTGTCGCGGACACCGTGCCCGGCGTGTCGGGCGGCTCGAACCTGGGGCCGACCAGCGTCAAGTTGGTCATGACGACCACCGTGCAGGCGGCGGATGCGGTGCGGGCCAGCGAGGGCATCACCGGCGCGGTGCCGGTGGACCTGGCGACCACGTCGGGCAGCGGGCTAGACCCGCACATCACCCCGGCGGGGGCACAGGTGCAGGTGGCCCGCGTGGCGAAAGCGCGCAACCTGACCACCCCGCAGGTACAACAACTGGTGGACCAGACCACGGAAGGGCGCGACCTAGGCTTCCTGGGCGAACCGCGGGTTAATGTGCTCAAACTGAACCTGGCGCTGGATGCGCTGGCAGGAGGACGATAATGGCCGGGCAAGGAACAGATGTCAACGTGATCACCGTCTCGCGCCAGTACGGGGCAGGGGCCACTGAGATGGCGCGGATGCTGGCCGGGCGCTTCGGCTTCCGGGTGATTGACAATGAGCTATTAAGTATGGCCGCCGAACAGAGCGGGCTGGACCTGGCGAAGATCGAGCGGGTTTACGAGCAGCGGCCCAGCTTTCAGGATCTGCGCATCTATAAAGAGCAATCGGAAAAGTATGTGCAGGCCGTCAACCAGGTGCTGGATGATCTGGTCAAAGCGGGCCGGGTGATCATCGTCGGGCGGGGGGTCAACCTGGCCCTCTTAAACGCCCGCAACGTGTTCAACCTGCGCGTCGTGGCCGACTTCACCTCACGCCTGCAACGGGTGATGGCGCGCGAAAGCGTGAACGAGGTCGAGGCCCGCCGCCGGATCACCGAAGCCGATTATGCCCGCGAAGCCTACTACCGTTATCTCTATAATGTCATGCCCGACGATCCGCTGGTCTATGATCTGATCCTGAACACCAGCCGGTTGACGCTGGAGGAAGCGGCGGCGATGATCGCGGCGGCGTTCGAGGCGGTGCGGGCGGCGCGCGGGCACTAATCAGCGATGGAGCGCCGGGGCCGACGGTACTGGGGCGGATGCGCCCGCCGCGCCGCCCGGCTATGGTGGGGACGATGGATCTGGTCAAGCTGGTGGATGCAGGGAAACCGGCGCGCCGGGCAGAGTCGCCGCTGGTGGGCTACGGGCTGGCCGTCGGTGGGGTGGCGCTCGCCACCGGCTTGCTCTGGCTGGCACAGAGCATCCTGAGCCAGGGCAGTATTTACCTGGTCTATCTGGTGGTGGTCGTCGGGGTAGCGGCGCGGCGGGGGTGGGGACCGGGCGTGCTGGCCTCGGTGCTGGGTTTTCTGGCGGCCAACTTCTTCTTCATCCCGCCGGTCTTCACCTTCACCATCGCCAACCCGCAGGACATCCTGGCCCTGATCATCTTCCTGGGGCTGGCAACCGGCACCAGCCAGGTGATGGCCCGGCTGCGCGTCGAGGCGACGGAGGCCCGCCGCCAGGCCCGGCTGATCGCCACCCTTTATACCTTGAGCCAGACGATCAACCAGCAGCCCGACCTGGGACGGCTCGGTACCGTGGTCGCCCAACAACTGGGCGATGCGCTCGATCTCCAGGGCTGCCGGGTGATCCTCTACCCGGCGCGTGGACTGGGGCCGGTGGAAGTCCACTGGCCCGGTGTGGCCGGGCCAGCCGTGCGCCCCGAAACGGTGGTGCCCCTCCGCGCCGGAACCCGGACGGTGGGCCGCCTGATCCTGGAACCGAAACAGCATGGGGGCACCTTCACGACGGACGAACGCCACCTGCTGGCGACGTTTGCCGAACAGTTGGGCACTGCCGTCGAGCGCGCCCAGCTACAGGAGGCTGCCACCCAGGCCGAGGTGCTGCGCCGCACCGACGCACTGCGGGCTGCGCTGCTCTCGGCGGTGTCGCACGACCTGCGGAGTCCGCTGGGGGCGATCAAAGCGGCGGCGACCAGCCTGCTCAGCACCCGCCTGACCTGGAGCGAGGAGGACCGCCGCGCCTTCCTGGAAACGATTGTGACCCAGGTGGATCACATCAACCGGCTGATCACCAACCTGCTGGCGATGGGGCGGATCGAAGCGGGCAAGCTGCGCCCGCAAAAGGAGCTGGCCGCGCTGGGCACGATCATCCAGCATGTGCTGGAGCGGTTGGATCCCCAACTCACCGAGCATCCGGTCACGGTGCAGGTGCCGCCCGATCTGCCACTGGTGCCGCTGGATGCCGTCGAGATTGACGAAGTCCTGACCAACCTGCTGGAAAACGCCGCGAAATATACGCCACCGGGTACGCCGGTACAGGTGCGCGCGGCGCGTAGCGGCGCTAGCATCGCTGTGGAGGTGGCCGACGAGGGGCCGGGGATTGCCCCGGCCCATCTCCCGCACCTGTTCGAGCGCTACTATCGGGTGCAGGGCGGCGGGCCGGGCGGCACGGGCCTGGGGCTG
>JBBSAN010000539.1:0-5183 GCA_038252265.1 Chloroflexia bacterium | reverse complement strand
GGCCGCCATGCCGCGCGAAGCCGTCCACCCTGGCGCACCCACAGCGTAGGGGGGACTCGTAGACGAACGCTAGAGAACAGAGAGCCGGGGAATGAATCCAAAAATCATGGAGTTGAACACCATCTTGCTGGGGCGGGGGGTGCGCCTGACCCCGCAACGGCTGATGGTGCTGGAAGTGCTGGCCGAACACGCGGGCAGCCACATCACCGCCGATAAGATCCTGGCCGCCGTCACCGCTCACTACCCCTATGTGGACAAGACGACCGTCTACCGCACGCTGGACCTCCTGCGCGACCACAGCCTGGTGGTGCAGACCGACCTGGGCGGCGGCAAGCTGGAATACGAACTGGTGTCGCAGCCGCACCACCACATCGTCTGCAAGAAGTGCGGCTACACGGTGGAACTGGACGACACCAGCCTGGACCCCCTGCGCCAACTGGTCGAGCAGCAATACGGCTTCCAGCCCTGCTTCGACCACTTCGCCCTCTTCGGCGTCTGCCGCGCCTGCCAGGAGCAGCAAGCGGTGGTCGCCCCCTAGCCCTTCGTCCGCCGCCGCCGCCCCGCCTTGCCTGCTACCCGCACCCGCGCCGCCTCCTGGCAATGGGCGAGGATCGCCTGCGCCGCTGCCGGGTTCTCCGTGAGGAACTGATGTAGCCCCTCCCCGACTACCGTCTGCACCTGCCCGCGGACTTCGGGGTTGCCTAATGTATCCTTCAAAGCACTGACGAAGAGGGGATCGGTAAGCTTCACACTGACGATGGCGGTCAGACCCGCATGTACATCCTCAGCCATTAAGTTGTCGTCCGTTTCCTCAAGGAAACCGTTCTTACGGGCGTAGGTGTTGAGTGTGTAGGTAAGTGCGGCTTGAAACCCGGTCAGGTGGGTACCCCTATCAACGGTTTCTATGCTGTTAGCAAACCCCAGGATCCGCTCGGTAAAGGTATCGTTATACTGCAACACCACTTCGATGACGGTTTGATCAATAATACGCTTGACATAGAACGGCGCGTGCAGCACGCGATGGTCTCGGTTCAAGTGCTGCACCCAGGTGCGAATGCCGTGCTCGAAATAGAAGGTCTCTTCGCGCTCCTGATCCGCTCGTTGATCGGCAAAAGTAATGGTCAGTCCCTGCGTCAGGTAGCATATAGCGCGGAAGTACTGCGCCAGGGTATCATAGTCATACTTTGCCGTCTCGAAGATCGTCGGGTCGGGCTTAAAGATGGTTGTGGTGCCCCGGCCTTCAGGATCCAGCGCGACCACCGCCACAGGACCAGTGGGGTTGCCTTCTTGATATTCCTGTGCATAGACCTGTCCGTCACGGCGAACCTCCACCCGCGCCCACGCGGAGAGACGGTTCACTACCACAGCGCCCACACCCCAAAGCGCCGATGAAATCTTGTAGTTATACAGGTTGAGCTTGTTGCGGCCTTGACTCCACGTTGCCATCACAAACTCAAGTAGTGGCTGCTGCGTTTCGGGATCTACCGGAATGCCACGTCCGTTATCACGGACCATGACTGCACCATCCGGGCGAAGCACTATGTCGATGTGGTCGGCATATCCGGCCACGGCCTCATCTACGCTATTGTCTACGATCTCATAGACCATCTGATGTAAACCGCGTTGGTCGGTTGAACCGATATACAGTCCAGGGCGGAGACGTATGCCCTCCCACGGTGTGATCTTAGGCCTATTGGGTAGTTTGTACTCATCTGCCATGAAAACGCCTCCTACGCTCCCTCGAACCCCAGCAGCACCGCCGCGCCCCGGATTTCGCTGCGCTTCAGGCGGGCCAGCACGGCGGGGGCCTCGGTCATCGGGAAGGTTTCGACTTCGGTGCGGATGGGGAGGGCGGCGGCCAGGGCCAGTAGCTCCTCGGCGTCCTGGCGGGTGGCGTTGGCGACGCTGCGCATCTGCCGCTCGCCCCAGATCAGGTCGTAGTCGAACGAGGGGATGGGCGACATGTGGATGCCCGCCAGGACCAGCGTGCCGCCTTTGCGTAGCGTCCGCAGCGCCGGAGGCACCAGCGCGCCCGCCGGAGCAAAGATGATCGTGCTGTCCATCGGCACGCCGGGGTCGTCCTCGGTGCTGCCGGTCCAGCGGGCACCCAGGCTTTCGGCCAGGCGGCGGTGGTCTGCGCCGCGGGTGAACACATACGGCTCCACGCCCCAGTGCCGCGCCACCTGCAAGGCGATGTGCGCCGAGGACCCGAAGCCGACCAGCCCCAGCCGTCGCACCGCCTGCGCCCCGGCCAGCCGCAAGGCCCGGTAGCCCACCACGCCCCCGCACAAGAGCGGCGCGGCAGCCTCGTCGGCAAACCCGTCGGGGATGGCGGTGGCGAACCGCTCGTCCGTCACCTGCAACTCGGCATAGCCGCCGTCCACATGGTAGCCGGTGAAGCGGGCGGCGTCGCAGAGGTTCTCCAGCCCCCGGCGGCAGTAGTCGCAGGTGCCATCGGCCCAGTTCAGCCAGGGCACCCCCACCCGGTCGCCCACGTTGAAACGCGTGACCGCCGCCCCCGCCGCCTCCACCATGCCGACGATCTGGTGGCCGGGCACCACCGGCAGTTTGGGCAGAGGAATCTCGCCTTCGACAATGTGCAGATCGGTGTGGCAGACCCCACACGCCCGCACGCGGATGCGGAGGTCGTGGTCGCCCATCGCCGGTTCCGGCAGGTCCACCAGCGCCAGGGGGTGCGCGGTGATCGGCTGCGGTTCGCTCAGTTGCCAGGAACGCATGGGGGTATTCCTCCTCTATTTAACGGCTCATTCCTGGTTCTATCATACCCTTTTATGCCGCAATTGCCCACCCCAAAATGGCCGCCACGGGCTAAAGCAAAAGCGGTCAATGCAGCCCAACCCCCGCTGTCATCCTGAGCGCAGCGAAGGATCTTGTTCGGGCCACATAGCCGTACACGAAGATCCCTGGTGTTCCCTACCGATCATGGTCCGCCGACAAGATCCTTCGCTGCGCTCAGGATGACAGGATTGGATAGAGCAAGAAGCAGGGTTCTAGACTATAGCGCCTGGGTCTTGACAGCCGCGCCAACCTCTGCTATGATATTTGTATGGACGACCAAACAACAACGCGGGCGAAGAAGCCCCGGCCCCCCGCAGGCGACAACCGCGCCCGGTTGATCGCGGCAGGGTACACCATCCTATCGGAAAAAGGGGTGGAAGCGGCGACGGTGAAGGAGATCGCCCGGCTGGCCGAGGTCTCGCCGGGACTGTTCCACTACTACTTCGCCTCCAAGGACGAACTGTTGCTGGCCGTCATGTGGGAAGCGGGGATGCGCTTCCGCGACCAGATCGCAGAGGACCTCCAGGCGAGCATCACCGCCCACGGCGATGCCCGCGCCGCCGACCTTGTCACGGCGCACGCGCTGGGGCACAAAGACCCGGCCTGGTTCCGGCTGCGCTACGAACTCTTTGCCCTGGGGCTACGCAACCCCACCTTCTTGCCCGAAATCGGCAAGTACCTGGCGACCACGCGGCGTGGCATGGCCGGGTGGATCCAATCGAGCACCGGCAAGGACCGGGCGCGCTCCGAGGCTGCCGCCGCGATCATGCTCGCCTGCTTTGACGGCCTGGCCCTCCAGCAGATCGCCCAACCCGATCTGGACCTGACGGCCCCGTATCAACTCGTCCAATCCCTGCTCCAGGCCGACCCACCATCCGACGCTTGAGTTTTTTTAGCCCACAATTTGTATGGACGACCAGACAAGAGACAATGAAAGGGAAATTATCATGGCGAAAACATTTCAGATGACACCGATGCTGCGGATCAGCAACGCCGTAATGGGCACCCTGGTCCAACTGGGGGTGCCGGTGGGGCTGATGCACCAACTGACCGTGCCGGGGCGCAAGAGCGGGGTCCCGCGTACCACCACGATTGCGGTGATCAACCACGAAGGCGGGCGCTATATCCTCGCCCCCTACGGCGTGGTGGACTGGGTCCGCAACCTGCGGGCGGCCCATAAGGCCACCCTCACCCGCGCCCGGCACACCGAAACGATCACCGCGACCGAGTTGCCCCCGAAAGAGGCCGCGCTCATCCTGAAGGCGACGACCAGCGCCGGGCCGAGCTTCTTGCGTGCCTACTACGATACCACCGCGTCCTCCACGCTGGCCGAGTTCGAGCAAGAAGCGGTGCGCCACCCGGTCTTTAAGATCACCCCAGCCTGAACCAACCCTCGTACCTGAACAAAAACCCCCGCGATTGCCGGTAAGGACAATCGCGGGGGTTTAATTTACGCCGGAAAAGAGGATGGGTGGCGGGGGGGAGATTTGAACTCCCGACCAAGGGCTTATGAGTCCCCTGCTCTACCGCTGAGCTACCCCGCCGTTGCGTGTACGATTATACCGAAAGCGTTTGTGCCTGTCAAGACACCACCGGGCACAAGCAAAGGCCCCCAGATGGGGGGCCTTTGTGTCTTGGTAGCGGGGGGCGGATTCGAACCACCGACCTTTGGGTTATGAGCCCAACGAGCTGCCACTGCTCCACCCCGCGTCGTTGCTTACTTCTCTGGTATTATACGGTATGGTAGGGCGAATGTCAAGGCGGATATCAACCGATTTTCAAACCAATTTTCAGGGCCGATCCGGCTAGCGGGCCGAGGTCAGGAAGAGCGCCAACCAGCGGTCCCACGGGCGGGCGGGCACGGCGGGCGGCGGGGCGGCGGCAGGATCGGCCCCGCCTGTCGCCCCGCCCTCGGAGGGAGCCGCCGCCTTCACCGTCCCGGTCGCCGGGCCAGGGGTCAGCAGCGGATACACCACTACTTCGTCGGGGCTACGCAGCCCCAGGTCGGTGCGCGCCCGCAACTGGGCGTAGGCATCCGACTCATAATACTGCTGATCGCGGGCGAGCTGCCGGTTGTCCGCCTCCAGCCGCGCATTATCCTTGCGCCCCAGCTCGACCTGATTCGCCAGGTGCTGGGCGTGGACCACTTCGCTGACGAAATTCCCCATGAAGTAGAGACCGACCAGCACGACGACGGCCATCAGCGCCTGAGCATACAGATTTTTGGCATCAGTCTTCATGCTGGTCCCTTCGTTGGGCAGACAACCTACGGCTTGACCGGAGCCAGGGTCGGAATCTGGACCGGAGCCTGGGTCGGAACCGGATCCTGGGTCGGGGCTGCGGTCGCCTTAGGCGCGGCAGGCTTGCCCTTGGTGCCCCGCGAG
>JBBSAN010000538.1:0-5185 GCA_038252265.1 Chloroflexia bacterium | reverse complement strand
TTGTTGCCGGAATCGCACAGGTGTGCTATAGTAGCGAGGCGTCGCGGTTGGCGGCGTAAGACTAACAGAATGAGGAATACGCACCGTATGTCTGCCCGAATCAATCCCCCGATCTTTGACGGCCACAACGACACCCTGCTCCGGCTCTACCACGCCGAGGGGAGCGGCGAACACGCCTTCTTCACCCGCGCCGACACGGGGCACCTCGACCTGCCCCGCGCCCGCGAAGGCGGATTCGGCGGCGGCTTCTTTGCCGTCTTCGTTCCAGGGGAAAAGGCCGAGGCTCCTGACGCGAACCTGACGATCACCGAGAGTGGCTATGCGGTCCGCATGGCCGACCCCGTTGACCCCGGCTACGCCCAACGAATGGCGATCGGCATCGCAGCGGGGCTGTTCCGCCTGGAAGCTGCGTCAGCGGGGCAGGTTAAGGTTGTACGCACGGCGGATGAACTGGCGGCCTGTTTGCAGGACGGCGTGCTGGCCGCGATCCTCCATTTCGAGGGGGCCGAGCCGCTGGATCCCGGACTGGATGCGCTGGAGATTTTCTACCAGGCCGGCCTGCGCTCCCTCGGTATCGTCTGGAGCCGCTCCAACGCCTTCGGCCACGGGGTGCCCTTCCGCTTCCCCCACTCGCCCGACACCGGCCCCGGCCTGACCGAGGCCGGGCAGCGCCTGGTGCGCGCCTGCAACCGCCTGGGCATTCTGATCGACCTGGCCCACCTCAACGAGCAGGGCTTCTGGGACGTGGCGAAGCTGTCCGACGCCCCGCTGGTGGCGACGCATACCGCCGTCCACGGCCTCACCGCCTCCACCCGCAACCTGACCGACAAGCAACTCGACGCGATCCGCGACTCCGATGGCATGGTCGGCCTCAATTTCAGCGTCCACGACATTCGCGCCGATGCGAGCCGCAACCCCGACACGCCGCTGACCGAGTGGGTCCGTCACATGGACTACCTGATCGAACGGATCGGCCCCGACCGGGTGGGCATCGGCTCCGACTTCGACGGCACGACGATCCCGGCAGCGATTGGCGATGCAGCGGGCCTGCCTCACCTGCTGGACGCGTTCCGCGCCGGAGGCTATGACGAGGCGACCATCCGCAAGATCGCCCACGAAAACTGGCTGCGCGTCCTCGGCAAGACCTGGCACCCGCCCCGGCAGGGGTAGCGGGGCGGCGCGACGGTCGAATCCCTGCCGAGCAGGTGTAGTACAAAATACAAATAACTGCCCGGCAAACATGGTACAATTAGGGTAATGATCACCGTCGCCCCCCCAACCGAACCCCTGGCCCCCGCCGACCTCGACTCCCTGACCGCCTTTGTTGGCGAGAGCCAGCGCCTGCTTGTGCTCACCGGGGCCGGATGCAGCACCGAGTCGGGCATCCCTGATTATCGCAGCCCCGGTGGGGTGTGGACCAACCACAAGCCGGTCTATTACGCCGACTTTGTCCGTAGCCTGTCCGCCCGGCAACGCTACTGGGCACGCAGCCTGACCGGCTGGCGACCGTTTGCCCGCGCCACGCCCAACCCGGCCCATCACGCGCTGGCGCAACTGGAACAGGCCGGGCGGGTCCATTACCTGGTCACCCAGAACGTGGACCGGCTGCACCTTGCGGCGGGCAGCGAACGGGTGCTGGAACTGCACGGGCACAATGACGCGGTGGTCTGCCTGGGCTGCCGGGCCTTGATCACGCGGGCGGAGATGCAGGCCAAGCTCCAGGCGCTCAACCCCACCTGGACGGCCACCGCCACCGCCATCGCCCCCGACGGCGACGCCGAACTGACCACCACCCTGTTCACCGGCTTCCGCGTGCCCGCCTGCGACGCCTGCCACGGCATCCTCAAGCCCGCCGTCGTCTTCTTTGGCGAGTCGGTGCCCGCCGAGACCGTCCAGTTTGTGATGGACCGGGTGGCCGAGGCCGACGCGCTGCTGGTGGTGGGGTCGTCGCTGACGGTCTGGTCGGGTTACCGCTTTGTCCGCGCCGCCCACGCCGCCGGGCAACCGATCAGCATCCTCAATATCGGCCCGACCCGCGCCGACGCTCTGGCGACCCTGAAGATCGAAGCCCGCGCGGGCGAAATCCTGCCCCTGGTGCTCGATCGTCTAGGTATCCCCGCCGCCTAGCACACCGGTTTCGCTGTCAACGGATTATGAAACGGATTAAACGGATTTCCGGTCCGCACACATAGCCCCGGAGGGGCGACCGATCATAACCCACGGCGTGAGCCGTGGGGGTCGATCCCTCCAATGAGAAGCCCCGGAGGGGCGACAGAGCAGCACCCAAAGTGCTTCCCGCTGTCGCCCCTCCGGGGCTTCATTCTTGGCTGCTGTCTTACCACACGGCTCACGCCGTGGGCTATCGTCTGCCGCCCCTTCGGGGCTATTTACGCGCTACGCGCTACTCGCTGCTCGCTGCTCGCTGCTTACAACGAGCAACGCGCAGCACACAACGCGCAACGCGCTGCTCACTGCTCATTGCTCGCCTGCTGGCGGGCACCGCTCAGGTAGGTGCGGTAGGCACCGTAGCCACTGAGCAGGGGGAAGAAGAACCAGGTGAGGAGCACCGGCACCACCGCCTCCGCCCCCGCTTGGGTCACCGCCAGCAGGATGAACAGGAAGCTCCAGTACAGCGCGGCCCACAGCGCCAGCACCAGCATCCCGATGAACCCGCGCCCACTGGTCAGCCAGCCCATGCCCATGAAGCCCAGCCAGCCGCCCATCGTCTCGATGAACCCGGCGAGCAGCGCCCGGCGGGGCGCATCGGCCAGGTTAGCAGGCAGGGCACCGGGGTGTGGGCGGGTGCCGTTGTACAGCCCCTGGCCGATGCGGGCCACCAGATCGCGGAAGTATTGGCGCACCACCGGCATCCCGATGCTGAGGGCGATGTGGCGCATGAAGGCGAAGTAGGCCAACCCAATCAGCACGGCCACCAGGATCATCAGCCCATAATGGACCACATCCCCACCGACCGCGTCCCGCGCCTGCACCGTTTGGACCACCCCACCGTCGCCGCTTGCCATCCCATTCATCCCGGCTTCGATATCCAGCCCGCTCGCCGCCAACAACGTATGCAGCCGGATCGACTCCAGCAGCCCCAGCACCATATAGACCACGTAGCTGGCGCTGATCCCCACGCCCAGTAGAGTCAGCGTGCGCCGGGCAAAAGCGACACTATGGAGCGGCTGGCCCGTCACGCGGGGCAGCGCAAACGTGCTGAGCGCGGCCAGGCCCATGATGGCAAAGCCGATCATATTGAGTTGCGCGTGGGCATACGGCGTGATCATCCAGCCGGTGCCGGGCGCGCCCTCCAACCAGTGCTCCACCGGGCCGAGGATCTGGATCACGCCCTGGATCGTGCCGAGCAAGAGCGACACCACGCTGAAGCCGATGAACCGGGCCAGCCAGCGGTCTGCCGGGGCATCGGCGGCGGCCCCCTGGCGCAGGGTCAGCAGGATGTTGGCGATGAAGGCCCAGAAGCCGATGCCCATGATCGCCGCCGTGCCCGCCTGCGGGAGGCTGTGCCACAGCCCCATCTTCGCCAGCACGTCGTCGTAGTCCATATGCTGCCCGACGACCATGCCGCCTTCCCAGAAGCCCAGCACGACATTGACCAGCCAGAAGCCGAACACCCCGAACAGCACCGTATAATAGCTGAACACCGCCAGCTTGTAGCTGTAGATGGGCCGGTTGAGCAGGCGCGGCAGGAAGAAGTAGAGCAGGGCCATGATCCCGATGCTCACCCCGCCGACGAGGTTGATGTGCGCGTGCGACAGCGGGTCGATCAGGTGCCCGGCCTCGCCCGCCGCGCGCAGCCAGTCGAGCGACCAGGGCAACACCTGGACTACTCCCTGCACGGTGCCGATCAGCAGCCCGGTCGCCGCCACCACGCAGAACTGCACCAGCAGCCAGTCATAGGCCGGGGCACCCTTGGCCGGGTTCTCCTTGCGGTACGCGCCCCCCCGCCGGGCGCTGGCATAGACGTTGAAGACGAAGGTCCAGTAGCCGATCCCCATGATCGCGGCGGTGATCGCCATCGGCGCTTTGTGCCACGCCCCCATCCAGTTGCGGGCATCCTCGTAGGTCCACCCGGCGTGGACCATCGCCCCCTCATACGCGCCGATGACCGTCATGGCGACGTAGAAGCCGAACACGCCGATGATCGTGAACCAGAAGGAGACGTTGGTCAGGTTCTGGCTGTAGAGCGGGCGGCGGGTCAGCCGGGGCAGGATGTAGTACATCAACCCGGTCAGGCTGATCGTGCCCGCGCCGACGATGGTGATATGGGTCAGGGCCAGGTTGGTGATCAGGTGCCCGCCGTAGTCGGCTCCGCGAATCCACTCGGCTACCGGGGGCAGGCGCATGATCAGCCCGTGGATCGCGGCGATGCACAGCGCCGCTGCCGCCGCGAAAAAGAAACGCGGCAACCCATGATCCTGCGCGGTCGTATCCCCTTCCGGCTCCACTCCCGGTGCCAGGGGCCGCGCGACGGCGGCGGCATCTGTTGCTACCAATGTGCTCATCGCTCTCTCGTTCCTCGCTTTTAAAAGGAAGAAGGATGAATTAAGAATTAGGAAACTATACCCCGGACCTTCTTAATTCATCCTTCTTCCTTCTTAATTTATTTCTCATCTACCACAAAGGCGTAATACTCTCGGCCCCCGAAGGTGCCGTTGGCGGGGATGTCCACGATATAATTGCCGGGGAGCCAATGTCCATCCTGAGGAAACACACGCAGTACCACGCCGTTGGGCAGGCGCTCCTGGCCCATCGGATACTCGGCCTCGGTCACCCGGTAGACCCGGTAGTCCGCGCCGTCGGCAATCGCCGCCTGGCGGACCGCCACCGCCACTAACTCGCTCGGCTTGACATGGAACGCCTGCTCCGGCGCGATCACGCCGGGGGTTTCGGTTTCCAGCAGGGCGATCAGGCCCGTGCCGTACCGCGTCGTGTCAGCGGTAAGCTGCAAGAACGCCCCGCGGGCATCGGTGGGGGGTAAGTTACCCTCGTCGGCCACCACGAACGAATAGGCCCCGGCATCCGGCGCGAAGTTGATGATGTAGATCTCATACAGCGAGAGGGCAAAGACGGTCAGGATCATAATCCCAGAGACCACCATCAGCACGCGCGTTATCCGGCGGATGCGGGGCGAGGCGGGCGGCGTAGTGGGTGAGGAGGCGTCTAT
>JBBSAN010000537.1:0-5195 GCA_038252265.1 Chloroflexia bacterium | reverse complement strand
GTGGGCCTGGATGCGGCGGGCGCTTTTTGTGAGGAGGTGGGGTCGCCGTCTACCCCCGTACTGCCCGCCTATTTCGCCTGGTTGGGGGTGGAGCCGCCTCTGGGCACACGGAGCGAGATCAATTTGGACGCGGTGCGCTGGATGCGGGCGGTAGCCGGGGTGGTGGATCGCGGAGCGGTGCTGACCATTGATTATGGGGACACCGCCGCCCGGCTCTACAGCGACCTGCGCCCCGATGGGACCCTGTTATGTTATACTCAGGGTAGGGTAGAGGCGAACCCGTTCACCGCGCCGGGGGCGCAGGATATGACCGCCCATGTGGATTTCACCGCCCTGCAACAGGCCGGAGCGGAGGCCGGGCTGGCGACCACCGGCCTGACCCGCCAGATGTATTTCCTGGTAGACCTGGGCATCGGGGATCTGCTGGCGGCGATCGGCCCGACCTACGAAGCGCAGGCCGCCACGCGGGGCCTTCAGGCCGCCTCGGCGGCGATGCTGGAGGAACGGAGCCGCCTGTTCCGCCTGATCGACCCCGATGGCCTGGGCCGCTTCCACGTCCTGACGCAGGCGCGAGGAATGAGGAATGAGGAATGAGGAATGAGGAATGAGCAGCGCAACAATCGGAGTGGATGGCTGTGCATGAGGCTGTATTTGAGAAGTGGAGCCTGTAATTGAGCACGCTTAACTCAAACCTCAAACCTCAAACTTCAACCCTCCGGCGCGGGCGGTATTGCAACCTGTGCGGGCGGGCGATGCCGACGGGGGTGCGGTCGGAGGTGCGGCTGCCAGGCGGCGAGGGCGAACCGGCGGTGTGGACGGTGTGCGACTCGTGCCGGGACCGTTGGCTACGCTGTGCGGGCTGCGGGCGGGCGCTGGGGGTGGGGCACGAGTCGTTCTTGCTGGTGCCCGAAGCGCGGCGCTTCTACTGCGATGCCTGCTGGAGCCGTCCGCGCTGCGATACCTGCGGCCTGCCGCTGGGCAACATGGCTTATGTCCGGCCCGACGGGCGGCGCATGTGTGACCGCTGCCACCTGACGGCGGTATATGACCCGGCGCGGGCGATGCCGCTGTACAACAGGGTGCAGCAATCGATCCAGGAGACGCTGGGGCTGACGCTGGCGGTGGGCACCAATTTTCACCTCGTCAACCACGATCAGTTGCTGGAACTGGTGGACCGCCACGCGGCGAACCCGATGGAAAGCGACGCCCGCCATCGCTGTTTTGGGCTGTTCTTGCGCGAGAACCGCCTCCGGGTGATCTATGTCGAGTATGGGCTGCCGCAGATCGTCTTCTGCGAAGTGGCGGCGCACGAGTGGGCGCATGTCTGGCAGGGCGAAAACTGCCCGTCGTTGAACGATGTGCGCGTGCGCGAGGGCTTCGCCGAATGGGTGGCCTACAAGGTGCTGGAATACTGGGGTTGCACCCGCCGCCTGGCGCATTTCCGCCAGCGTACCGACCTCTACGGCCAAGGCCTCCAGCTTATGTTGCGCTGGGAAGCCACCGAGGGGGTCGCCGGGGTGTTGGACAAGATACGGAGCAATGAGCAATGAGCGATGAGCAATGAGCAATGAGCAATGAGCGATGAGTGGTACGTTGAACAGGATTACTCATTGCTCATTGCTCGTTACTCGTTACTCGTCGGGGAGGGATGTATGGCGAACGAGCTAACGTTGAATTGCCAGTTGAACACGGCCAGCGTGCCTGCGTCGGGCGAGCCGCGCCTGGTCTATCTGCTGATCGAGTCGCATCCGGGCGGGAATATGGGGATGACCGGGCAGGCTCCGATCAACCTGGGCATCGTGCTCGATATCAGCGAGTCGATGCGCCTGCCGGTGCTCAACCAGCAGCAGTTTGAAGAGTTGCAGCGGATGGGGCACGTCAAAGAAGTGGTTTCCGACGGCATCCCCGTCTGGACCTTCCCCCATATCCCCGACTCGATCCGCCGGGCCGCGCCGTCGAACCTCGACGCGGTGAAGCGAGCGCTGAACGACGCGGTGTCGCACCTGGAGGATCATGACCGGGTCAGCCTGATCGTCTTCGCGGGGGGGGCGCGGATCGCGCTCAGCCAGTTGTCGGGCCGCGACCGCGCCCAGATCCCGCGCGCTATTGAAGAACTCGACGCGCTGCAACTGGGCGACGAGACGATCATGGGCGAAGGGATCGCGATGGGGCTGGCCGAGGTACAGCGCGGCGGGGGCGGTGGGATGCTGACCCGGCTGATCGTGCTGACCGACGGCTTCACCACCGATCCCGACCGCTGCCTGCAACTGGCCGCCCAGGCCCGCGACACCGCCATCGCCGTCTCCACGCTGGGCATCGGCACCGAGTTCAACGAGCGGTTGCTGACGACGATTGCCGACAACAGCCGGGGCAACGCCTACTTCGCCAAAGTGCCGGGCGAGATCCCGCCCGCCTTCTCGCAGGAGTTGGAGGCGGTGCAGAGCATCACCGTGCGCCATCTGGTGGCGCGGGTGCGGCTCAGCGCGGGGGTCGAACTGCGCCGCGCCCACCGGGTGCGCCCGGCCATCACCACCCTGCGCGATGTGCCGATTGACGACCGTATGGCGACGTTCGACCTGGGCGACCTGGAGGCCGACCGGCCCCCGGCGTTGCTGCTGGAACTGATCGTGCCGACCCGCAGCGCGGGGGCGTTCCGCATCGCCCAGGTGACATTGAGCTACGACCTGCCCGGCCCACCGGGAGGCAGCAGCGGGCAGCAACAGTCGTGCGAGGCGGTGCTGGAATACAGCCGCGAGGCGGCAGCGCCGTTGAACCCGGTGGTGATGAACACCGTGGAGAAGGTCAGCGCCTTCAGTTTGCAGACCCGCGCCCTGGAAGATGCCGAGGCGGGCAACGTGCAGGGGGCGACCAGCAAGCTGCGCTCTGCCGCCACCCGCCTGCTCGATATGGGCGAGACGGACCTGGCGAACGCCGCCGAACAAGAGGCGCAACGCCTGGAGCGCGACGGCCAGGTCAGCGCCGAGGGGGCCAAGAAGCTCCACTATGCTACCCGGCGGCTGAGCGAGAACGGGTGAGACGGTAGAAGTTAGACATTAGAAATTAGACATCAGAGATCAGCAGCCAGCAAGCGGGGTGGGGTAGGGCGGTTGCATAACTCCATCCTGTCAGCAAGCGGGGTGGGGTAGGGTGGTTGCACACCCGAACCCTGTCATCCTGAGCGTAGCGAAGGATCTTCTTGGTGGTCCGTGCTGCTCAGGGCACGATCGCGATCTCCCTTGACGACCTTGTGGCCCGGACAAGATCCTTCGCTGCGCTCAGGATGACAGCTTTGGGACGGATAGTTGGTATCGACTGACTGGGCAACAACTCTTCTGACTTCTGATTTCTGATTTCTAATATCTACCGTCTATTGACGTACGGCAGAGCGCTATGATACGATGACCGCATGAGTGCAGTGCAGACGACGCTCGACCCGCAGGTGCGGCGCGATCTGGTCGCGACCCTGATCCAGTTGCCGATCACAGTGGACCCGGTGGGGCGGGCGAGCCTGCTGGGCGGGTTGGACGCGGCGGTGCTGGCCGATGTGCCGCGCTCTCCGGCGCAGCGGCTCGATCTGGAAAGCCTCGTGGATGCGGCGACGCGCTATGTGGACCCGGCGCAGGGCCGCTGGGGGCTGGCCGTGCTGCTGAGCAACGCGCTCGATGCGGCGGCGAACAGCCAGGTCGCCCCGCTGCTGGCCGACCTCCACGACCGGCTGATCCCCGTGCCGGGCCAGTTGGATTTCAGCAAGGTGACGGCCACACCGCCGCTGCCTGACGCGCAATATGTGGCGAGCGCCTGCCAGCAAACCCCCGGCCTGCTCCCCACGATCACGCCTAGCCCCGACGACCGTGATTACTTAGAATCGGTGCGCGACCGCTACCGGGCCTGGCGCGACGCGGCGGAGTACAAGTTCATCAGCAGCGCGATCATCCCGCCGACCGAGTTTGTGCCCGGCGAAGTGACCTACCGCCGGGTGCGCGATACCGGTGGCCCGACGGCACAGCTCTGGTCGCTCTGCCGCACCAACGACGAACTGTTCGACCACCGGCGGCTGCTGGTGCTGGGGCGGCCCGGCATCGGCAAAACGAGCTTGTTGCAATTCCTCGCCCGCCAGTACACCGACGCGGGCGGCGCGCTCCTGCCGGTCATCGCCAGCCTGCGGACCTGGGCCGACCCTGCCGGGGCACCGCGCTCGCTGCTGGGCTTCCTCAAAGACTTCCTGGTCAACCCCGCCGACCGCAAGACCTACCCCCGTGGCGCGGGCCTCGCCGCCAATCTGGACGCTTATCTGGCCGACCGCGATCAGCAGCGGCGGCTGATCTTCTTGCTGGACGACTACAACCGGATGCCGCACGACGATGCCGCCGACTATACGCGCCGCCTGGAGGCGATCCGCACCTTTGCCGACACCTATTACCGGGCGGTGGTCGTCGTCGTCAGCCGGTCGCTGGATTATGACGGCGGGCTGGACGGCTGCGACCCTGAATTTGAAGTGGTGGAGGTGAACCCCTGGGGCCGGGCGCAGATCACCGAATACCTGCGCCGCAACGCCCCCGAACTTTTGCCCTTCGCCAACGACCCGCGCCTGCTTGATCTGGCCGACATTCCCAACCAGCTTGCCCAACTGGTGGACGTGATCCGCGCCGCCAAAAGGCCGCCGCAGACCCTGTTCGGCAGTGTGCAGGGGCTGATCGGCGCGTTTGTGGAGCGGCTGTTCATCTTCAGCGAGCAGGCCGGGCGCGGCGACCCGGCCCGGCGCGGCGAGGTACAGGCGGCGCTGACGCAGGTCGCGGCGGGGCTGGCCCGCGATAACAAGAAAGGCAGCTATATTGATTATCCCCAGGTGATGGGCTACCTGGATCCCGCCGCGCCCGCATCGGACACCGACCGCGTGTTGCAAATCGCCGCCGACGCGACCATCCTCGATGTGGTGCCCGGCCAGCGGCAGGTCGGCTTCGAGGGGCAGGAGTTGGAAGACTACTTCGCCGGGCTGGCGGCGGGGGTGACGGCCCCTGCGGCCCTGGCCCAGGCGTTGGCGACCGGCCAGCAAGACGCGCTACAGGTGGCCCGCACCCTCGATCAGGCGGGCCTGCTCACCACCCATGCTCCCACCTCCTGACCCCACCCCGGCAGACGGGGTGCCCACCACGCCCGACTCGCCCCCGCCCGTGGCCCGCCCGCCCGGCGATGGG
>JBBSAN010000536.1:0-5222 GCA_038252265.1 Chloroflexia bacterium | reverse complement strand
TCGTCACATCCTTCGGCAGGCGGATGGTCAGCGTGCCCCCCTGCGGCACGGGCGTGCCCTGTGGCGCGGCGGGGGCGGTCGCGGTGGCCGCGGGCAGGGGCGTGGTACTGGGGGCCGACGCTGTGGTAGGTGGCGCGGTGGTGCCGGGAGTGGTGGTCGTTACCCCTGGTGTGACGGTGGGCGTGGCGGCAGGGGCTGCGGGACCGAACCAATCGCACCCGACCAGGGCCGGGAGGCTGCACAGGAGCACCAGATAGCGCAGCCAGCGGCGCGGGGGGCGAGGCTTCATGGCCGTATTATAGGCGGAGCGGCGCGGGAGCGTCAAGGTGCAACTTTCTCCTCTGAGTGAACGTCTCGATCATAGAACGCTCGGTGGCAGATACCGGATTGCTGCCGGGACAAATGTTGGTCCCAAAGTCGGTCGAACAGAATATACATATCGCCCAAAGTTATGCTATAATACGTGACATAACATGCGGAATGCGGCTAATCTCGCTTTATTAGGGAGGTCAACACAGCTAACGGAGGTTGCGGCCATGGCTCTGAGTTCCAAACACCTTTTATTGTATAAGCTCAGTGTGGAGCGGCATACCGTTGCCCGCCGCCTGCACTGGCTCCGGGCAGGGCGGCACCTGGCGCGCACCTGCAGCGCCGACGATGCCCGCTTCTGCTATAAAGTAACGCGCCATAGCTCGATCTTGATGCGCCGCCTGGGCGACGTGGACATGCAGCTTCAGCAGAACAAGATCACCAACCTGCGGCTGGCGGCAGCAGCGATCAATCATATCGTCATCGCGCCGGACGAGACGTTCTCGTTCTGGTACCTGATCGGGGAGCCGACGGCGCGGCGGGGCTACGTCGAGGGCCTGCTCATCCACAGCGGGCGGATGGCGCGAGGCATCGGCGGCGGGCTGTGCCAGCTTTCCAACCTGATCCACTGGATGGCCCTGCACACCCCGCTCCGGGTGACCGAGCGCAACCACCACCAGTTCGACGCCTTCCCCGACAGCGGGCGGGTCTTGCCGTTCGGCAGCGGGGCCACGGTCTTCTACAACTACGTAGACCTGCAACTGACCAACCCCACCGAGCAGCCCTTCCGGCTCTCGCTCTGGCTGACCGATAGCGACCTGTGCGGCAGCATCGAGTCAGCCACACCGCTGCCGGTGAAGTACCATGTGCGCGAGCGCGACCACCGCTTCGTGCGCCGGGGCGGCCAGCTTTACCGCGAAAACTGGCTCTACCGCGACGTGCGCGACCGGGCCAGCGGCAACCTCCTGGGCGAAGAGTTGATCACCCACAACTTCGCCCCGGTGATGTATGAATTGTCGCCAGAGCAAGCCGCGCTGGTGGTGGACGAGGACATGGCCCCGGCCCTGGCGACCCAGGCTGCCTAGCCCCCGATCCGGCACCAGGGGAGGCTTGCCACGTCGTGGCAAGCCTCCCTTTTTGTGATCCGGCCCCGGTTCGCCGTAACCCCATGGTGGCGCTGGTACGTATACACTTGTGGAGGTTTCACCATCGGGCAATGCCGCCCCGCTGGCTCCTCGACTGTTCGAACCCTTCCCCTTGCTATGTTATACAGGATAGCCCGGCACGCGGCCTCGCCGGTCTCCCTGGAGGTGCTATGACCATGACCAAAACCGTCTCCGATCTCCCTTTCCTTCGCATCAGTGACGACGACTTTATGAGCGGGCAGATGCCCCGCCTGGTGGCCGCGCAAGCCGAGACCCACGGCCCGATCTTCCAGCGCACGTTCACCGGTGGTCCCATGGCCGGGCAGCGCTTTGTCTGGATGGTGGGACCAGAAGCGAACCGCTTCGTCTTCCACAGCCACCGCGATCATTTCAGTCATGACCTGGGCTGGACGCCGATCATCGGTGAGACGATGGGCAAAGGGCTGCTGAACATGGACGACCCCGAACACGCCGTCCATCGCCGGATGTGGAACCCGGCCTTCGCCAGTGCCTATATGTCGGCCTATCTGCCGCTGATCCAGCGGGTTATCGCCGACCGCACCCGCGACTGGCCGGAACGCGGAGAAATCGATCTCTACCGCGAATCCCGCGAGATCACCTTCGATGTGGCCGCCGAGGCACTGGCAGGCTTCCGCACCGGGGCCGAGGTGGACCGGCTGCGCGAGTTGTTCTACATCCTGCTCCACGCCGACGAAGTGGTCGAAACCGAAGAGGAATACTGGATGCGTGCCCTGAGTGCCCGTGAAGAGCTGATCGGGATGCTCGTGCCGATGATCCAGGCGCGGCGGCGGATGCCCCCCAGCGACCATCCGAACGACGTAGTGGAGATGATCGTCCACGCCCGCGACGAAAACGGCGCGGCGCTCAGCGACGAACAGGTGCTGGCCCACTTGAACATCCTGCTGGTGGCCGGGCACGAGACGACGACCACCCTGGGGGCCTGGATGCTCTACCTGCTGGCGACGCGCCCCGCCGACCGGGCGCGGATCGAGGCCGAACTGGACGCCATTCCTCGCCACCCGGATGGGAGCCTCTCGATGGACAGCATCCGGGCAATGAAGCAACTGGACATGTTCATCCGCGAAACCGGGCGGCTCTATCCCCCGGTACTGACCGTCCCGCGGGGGGCGGCGCAGCCGTTCGAATTTGCCGGGTACCAGGTGCCCGCCCGCACCCAGGTGCGGCTGTCGCTGGCCGGGTCGCACCGGCTGCCCCACGTTTTCGAAGACCCCGAACGGTTCGACATGGACCGCTTCGCCCCGCCCCGCGAGGAAGACAAAAAGACCCCCTATTCGCTGGTCACTTTTGGCGGGGGGGCACGGGTCTGCATCGGCCAGCACTTCGCCCAGGTGGAGGTTAAAGCGCTGGCGGCTCATGTGCTGCGCCATTACGCCCTGGCGCCGGTCAGCGCCGAGCCGCCGCATTACGGCGGCTTTATCACCTCGATCATCCCCGGCGGCATTCCGATGCGGGCGCGCCGCCGTTCATAGGCCACAGGCTGGTGGGCGCGCAGACCCTACGGCTGTTGCAATGCCGGTCAATTCTCGCCTGACCCAAGCTGTCATCCTGAGCGCAGCGAAGGATCTTGTTGGGGCCCCCAGATCGTCCGCGAAGATCGGGATCTTACCTCCGCACCGCTGACCGCCAAGAAGATCCTTCGCTACGCTCAGGATGACAGAGTTTGATGTTGCAACAGTCATGGGTTCCTCGCCCCCAGGAACTCCTGTCAATTGGATGAACACGCCTGTGGTACGAAGGGTGACTAGTTAATAGATTTCCGGCCCCTGCGACCCGCTCTCGCACGGGCCATTTAGAGATCTTCCAATGCTGTAAGCTCTCTGTTTTACCCATCCTTCTGCCTGGTGCCTTATGCTATAATAGTGTAAAGGCTGTGATCAGTGGGCGGATGTGCAACGGTAAGGACGGAGATGGACTGTCCAACGTGTCAGTTTAAAAACCCTCCAGGAATGCGTTTCTGCGGACAATGTGGGAGTGCGCTGGGCGAGACGATCCCGTGCCCGGCGTGTGGCGGGGCCACCGCGCCGGGGATGCGCTTCTGCGGGCAGTGCGGCACCAGCCTTACCGCCATCGCCGCCGCCAGTATCCCCGCCGCCGCGCCGCCGCTGACCCGCCGTCGTCGCGGCATCGCACCCTTAGCTCCCAATACTGTGTTGCCACCCAATGGCAATGGCAATGGCAACGGCAACGGCCATCACCGCAAGACCCCCGCACTCGCCCCGCACCCCCCCCAGCCCGACCGCGCCCCCGCAACCCTGGACGCCCGTACCGTCAGCGCCGAAATTGGCGGAGTCTTTCCCGGCGTGTCCGCCCCCACGGGCGGCTTCGACGCGCGGCTGATGCCGACGATGGACGAGCGCAAGCTGGTGACGATTGTCTTTGGTGACATCTCCGGCTTTGTGCAACTGGCCGAGAAGCTGGACCCGGAAGAGGTCAAAGCGGTGATGGACCAGTGCCTGGGCCGCCTGGTCGAAGAGGTCGAGCGTTATGAGGGCCGGGTTGATAAGTTCCTGGGTGACAACATCATGGCGATCTTCGGCGCGCCCCGTGCCCATGAGGACGATGCCGAACGGGCGGTGCGCTGCGCCATCGAAATGCAGGCCGCCGTGCGCGACCTGAGCGCCCAGTTCGAGCGGCTGCGCGGCTTCTCCCTGCAACTCCACGTCGGGATCAACACCGGCGAGGTGCTGGCCGGGCGCATGGGGGCCGGGCGCGACCAGGACTATACCGTCATGGGCGACGCGGTGAACCTGGCGGCGCGGCTGCAACATGCCGCCGGGGCCGGGCAGATCGTGGTCGGCGAGGCGACCTACCGCGCCACCGCCCCGGTCATCGAGTACCGCTCGCGGGGGGCCGTCCCGGTGCGGGGCAAGCGCGAGCCGGTCAGCACCTGGGAAGTTGTGCGGGTGAAAGCGCGGCGGGGCAACGGGCGCGGCGTGCGCGGCCTCGAAGCGCGCATGGTCGGGCGGGATACCGAGTTCACGGCGCTCAAGACCCTGTTCCGCAAGGTCGCCCAGGATCGGCAGTTGCACCAGGCGCTGGTGCTCGGCGCGGCGGGGGTGGGCAAGAGCCGCCTGCTGTGGGAACTGGAGAAATACCTCGACGGCCTGCCCCAGGAGGTCTATTTCCGCAAGGGGCGCTGCCTGCCCTACGGCCCTGGGGTCGGCTTCCGCGCCCTGGCCGAGATCATCAAGACCCACTGTGGTATCCTCGATGACGATCCGCACCCGGTGGCCGAAACCAAGCTGCGCGAGACGGTCCAGCACGTCTTTTCCGATTTCGTCAGCACCACCGGGTCGCTGCGCGATCTGCTGGAACGGCAGGGCGGCAACCATGCGCTGGCGCTGGCCGAGGCGGTATCTACCGCCGATGTGGCCTCGATTACCCACTGGCTGGGAGTGGTGCTGGGCCTGCGCCCCGCCGATGATGGCACCGCGATTGACCCCGAGACGGTCAAGGAAGAGTTGTTCTGGGCGCTGCGGCGCTTCTTCGCCCGGCTGGCGGCCAGCCTGCCGCTGGTGCTGGCCTTCGAGGATATTCATTGGGCCGACAGCATCCTGCTCCAGTTTATCGAGCAGGCGCGGGAGTCGCTGGCCCACCTGCCGATCCTGATCCTCTGCCTGACCCGCCCCGAAATGGCCGAGAGCGGGCCGGGGGCGGCCTGGGTGGCCCGGTCCCGCGCCGAACGGGCCAGCACCAGCCTGCCCCTCCAGGCCCTGCCCGAAGCCG
>JBBSAN010000535.1:0-5223 GCA_038252265.1 Chloroflexia bacterium | reverse complement strand
GGCGCGCGGGGCCGGTGGCGTGCATCCCGCTCCGGCGCTCGCCGCTTGTCGGCATAATGATTGCGGTCTAGCGACGCGCCACACGCGTACGAATGCCACCGTTCGCTGAGTTCCTTCTTATGCCCAGCGTCACAGCCGCTAGAGGTTTGCGAGGTATAGCGGGGATTGACGAACAGCACGTGCCCCCGGCGCTTGCAGCCTTGATGACCCAACACTGGGCGAATTACCTCCACCCTGCGTCACTAATCGAGAGTGCAAGACGATGGTTTTGCACTATATTCCCCACTACGCCAATCGGGATTATGGACCCCGATGTTGTGATCAGTCGGGCGTTGGTCTGCGCTGTAGCAAGCCCTGCTTCCCCGCGAACGGTCCTTTGAGGTCCGCTGCACGCTCGGCTGGGAGGGCAGGGCGTGCGGCAGATCAGTTCGACGCCGGGCGCGGGGGTGCCCTGGATAAATTCAACTGTCGCGTCCACCGCCAGGGTGTAGAAGCGGGTGGTCGCCTCCAGATAGAGCACCAGCGCCGGCTGCACGGTCAGCTGTTCGCCCGCCTGCGCCACTCGCCAGACCTTCCCTGGCTGTAACTCATAGTCGCGGCCCAGCCCTCCGGCGCGGACGGCACGACCGGTCGTGCTGCCAGCAAATACTCCGGCCAGGCATATTCGTCGGCCAGCGTCCGCAGCAGTTCCGGGATGAGCCGCTGCCCGCCAAAGCTATTTGTCAGCACAACAGCCCCCGGCCCGTGCGCTCGGTAGGCCACCAACGTGGCGACAAAGCTGTGGCGTGTCGGCATCGTGCCGCAGGTGGGTGGGCGCGCCGGTGCCGTCCAGAAACACCCCCCGTCCCACATCAGCAAGCACCGGCGTCACCATCGCCTGCGCCAGCGCGGGTGACAGAATCGCGCCCTCCTCCCCGGCCCAGGCCGCTTGCACGGCGACCGCCAACCGGGCCAGATCGGTCGCCGTCGTCCACAGCCCGCCTGCGCCCATTTCTGGGTAGACGTGTCATTGGCCCCACACCAGATTGCCTGGCACCCAGTAGTGGCCGGTCACGGCGCGCCCCCCACCAGGCGGCGGGCCGCGGCTGCTCGAACATGCTATCGGCCAGCGCTAGCGGGTCCAGAACGAGATCCCGCATCAATACGGGAAAGGGCCGGGCACAGACATCGAGGAGAAGTTGCTGGACCAGGCAAAAGCCCCCGCCAGAGTAGTGGAACTGGGTCCCCGGCAGCGCATTCACCACCCCCGGCCCGCTGTTCGCCGGGGGTGCGCCGTCTAAGACCTGCACTGGAGGATGCTGCGTCTGCCGCCGAGAACGAGCGGCGGGTGACGATCAGCCCCCCTTCCACGGCGAGGAGGTGGCGGGCATCCGGCAGGGCCGGGTCCGGCTCCCGGATCGGCTGGTGCTGCGGGCCGACGGTTCCTCTTTCACCATCGCCCCGCCGGCCACCACTGTCGGGGCCGGGGTTCCCCTGCCGCGCCGCCAGGCCTGCTCGATCGCACTGGTCTGCGGGCGATGGCCCACGCCCTGGCCCACCTCCGCGGCGACTGAGCCCCCGCCGATCCCCCAGGCAGCGGGTCGCTAGCGAGAGATTGCGCGCCGCCCCCGATTCGGGTAAGGTTTCTGGGGCGTTCCCAGCGGATCCGGCAGGAGCGGCGACGGCTATTGAGCCGCCGCCAACAAGGCCGCGACCTGGGGCGTAGCTGGCTGTTCTTCGATGGCCGCTACCGACCCGATCTGCACGACCGCTCCGTCAAATACCACCACCACCCGCTCGGCCAGCCGGCGCACCTCCCGCCAGTCGTGGGTCACCAGCACGACCGCACAGGCCGCCTCGCGCAACGACACTTCCAGCGCCACCAGCAGCGCCGCCCGTGCCAGGGAGTCGAGCGCCGCAAACGGCTCATCCAGCAGGAGTACGTCGGGCGCGCCAGCCAGCGCCCGCGCCAGGCTGGCCCGTTGCGCCTCGCCCACCGACACCGCCCCGGCCGCCCGATCCGCCAGATGGCCCACGCCCAACCGGGCCAGCCAGACCGCGGCGGCGGCCTGGGCCGTGGCCCGCGACTGCCCTCGCAAGCGCAACCCCAGCGCCACATTATCTTGAAGTGTACCACTCAACAGCAGCGGGCGCTGAAAGACCACCCCCATGCGCCGCCGTAGCCGCACCAGTTCCGCCGCCTGCCAGCGCACCGGCTCCCCCGCCACCCAGACCTGGCCGCTGGTCGGACGGCGCAGCAGGGCCAGCACCTCTAGCAGCGTGCTTTTGCCCGCCCCGTTCGGCCCGACCACGGCCAGGCGTTCGCCCGGCGCGAGTGTCAGCGCCGGCACCGCGAGGACTTCCCGCCGCCCGCGTCGCACCCGCAGACCCTGCACCGCCAGGATCGCGGCCCCCTCAGTCGGCACCGTTACCCCCGCGTTGTTGCAGCCAGGTCAGGGCGGCCGCAATGAGGAAGGTCAGCCCCAGCAGGATGCCCGAAAGGGCAATCGCCACGTCGAAGTCGCCGCGGCCCGCTGCCAGCACGGTCGCCGTAGTCAACATGCGCGTTTCGCCCACGATGTTGCCCCCCACCATCAGCGACGCGCCCACCTCAGAGATCACCGCCCCGAACCCGGCCATGACCACCACCAGCAGGGGGCGGCGCACCTCGCGCAGCAGCAACCCGGCGAGTTGTCGGCGGGTCGCCCCCAGCGCCAGGATCTGCAAGCGCAGGCGGGGGTCGAGCTGCTGCACGGCGGTCAGGGTCAGTGCGGCGACCAGCGGCAGGGCCAGCACCACCTGGGCCAGTATCAGGGCCGCCGGGGTATAGAGCAGATGCAGCCAGCCTAGAGGGCCGGTGCGCCACAAGAGCAGGCTGAGCACCAGCCCCACCACGACCGGGGGCAGGCCCATGCCACTGTTCACCACGCTGATCACCCCGGTGCGCGCCGGAAAGCGCCCCAGCGCTAACCCCAGGCCCAGGGGAATCCCGCCCAGCACGCTGATCGCCGTCGCCGTGCCGCTCACCAGCAGCGAGCGCAGTACGATGTCCCAGACTTGGGGGTCGCCGGTCACCAGCAGCACGAAGGCCTGCACCAGCCCGTTCCAGATCGTGTCCATCTACGGCCCCAGGCCGTCCTCCGGCTTCCCGGCATCGGGCACGAACAGGGCTTGCCCGTACTTATCCACGCCGAACCGACCGATGAGTTGCTGCGTGGCCGACGAGAGCAGGTAGTCAGCGAACGCCTGCGCCCCCGCCGCGTTCACGCCCGGCCATTTCGTCGGGTCCACCTGGATGACATGGTAGATATTGAGCAACATCGGGTCTTTTTCCACCAGGATGCGCGATTGGATCTTCGACTGGAAGGCCAGGTAGGTGGCGCGGTCGCTGATCGTGTAGGCGTCTTTCTCACTGGCGATGCTCAGAGTGGCCCCCATGCCCTGGCTGGCCAGGATATACCAGGGCCGCCCCGTCGGGTCCAGGGCGGCCTGTTTCCACAGCTTCAGTTCCAACGCGTTGGTGCCGGAATTGTCGCCCCGCGAGACGAACGGGGCCGGGGCGGTGGCGATGGCCTGCATCGCCGCCCGGGCCGCCTGGCCGGTGATGTGCGCCGGGTCGCCGGGCGGGCCGACGATCACAAAGTCGTTGTGCATGACCAGGCGCCGATCGCGGCCCGCCCCGGTCTGCATGAACGTCTGCTCGGCGTCGGGGGAATGGACGAGCAACACATCGGCGTTGCCGTCCTGGCCCAGTTTCAACGCGGCCCCACTGCCGACGGCCACCGTCTTGATCTGGTAACCGGTCTGCCGGGCGAAGGCGGGCACCAGCACATCGAGCAGCCCGCTATCCTGGGTGCTGGTGGTGGTGGCCAGGATGATCTCAGGCCGGGCCGGGGCCGCGACGGTCGTGGCCGTCAGGGGAGTCGGAGTGGCCGGAACCACGGTGGGCGTCAGGTCGCCACACGCGGTCACGACCCCGCCGAGCGCCAGGAGCAGCAACATGATCCGTGACCAACATCTCTGTGCAGGCATCGTCTCCTCCTCCAAGCAGCGCGATCAGCGCGGCACGTTATGCCACCGGTGGCATAACGTGCCGCCAAAAAAAGAGGCCGGATCAGGCCAGGCCGTCACGGAATACGTCGCTGAAGCGGGCGGTTGCCTGTTCGTGCAATCCGTCGGCGACCCGATGAAAGCGGCGGATTAATTCGCGGGCCTGGGAGGTGAGACGGCTCCGGCCCCCGTCGGCCCCGCCGGTTTCCGTGATCAGCAGGGGCACGCCCCAGCGCGTCTCCAGCGCCTTCAGCTTAGACCAGGCGGTGCCGGTAGGGCACGTCCATTTGGCGCGCGGCCTCAGCCAGGGAGCCGGTGGCTTCGACCGCCTCCAGCAAGGCGATCCGCCAATCGGAGAGCAGCACCTCCCCGTCCTGCTCGATCCAGACCTTCGTACGAATCTCCATGCCCCCTCCTGTGTCGCCCGGTGCCGCGCGTCTAGTATAGAGGAAGTCCGGCACAGCAAGCAAGTCCCGGTAGGGTGACCACGACGTGGTCACGACCTGGGCTACGCGGGCGGGGTGGTGCGCGCCGGGGTGATGGTGGATCAGTGGGGTGTGGTAACGACGATCGCCTGGGGGCCGGTCTGACGGCCGCCTCCGGGCTGCTGCTGGCCGGGCGGATGGCGGTAGGACGCCGCTGCTTAGGCGTCAGTAGACCCTTCTATCCACCGGCTCAGCGTCATTGCGCGTGTCTGGAAGGTCCGGTGCCGCCGGTACATTTGGCGAAGGGTCGCTGTAATACTAGTGTTCACTAGATCCAGTGGCCGCGCTACCAGATCTATGCGCGGTTTTAAAAGATCGCGCATAGCGTAGCTGGGCGTTGTGGTGGATTCGCCATTTGTTGGACGGGATCAATGCCAGGTAGGGGATCATTCCGATTCGGGCGTTAATACCTGTATCCCAACTATGGTTCCTATCTATCTTCATAGTAATATCTAGCGCCAGAGGCAGGAATCGGTCGCAGTACCACCCGATCAAGAATCTTTGATCGTTCGAATACGGACGAGAGTCTAGCATAATCCGGGCATTTGTGCTAGACTCCGATTCACTGAGGGTGCGGCCAATAGTTTTGCAGACCGGATCAGGCGGCGCGTTCCTGCCGCGCCCGTCCAATGGGGCTGTGGCGCCAGGGATGCCCCGGTCCCGGTTTGCCGTTGACCACCGCCGCCCGCGCCCGCGCCTGTGCTTGCTC
>JBBSAN010000534.1:0-5223 GCA_038252265.1 Chloroflexia bacterium | reverse complement strand
GTTCGCGGTGGCGCGATCCAGCGTGGCGCGGCGGATAAACTGTTCGGCCATCGTGTTCGCCAGCCGGGCCGCCATATCGCTGCTGTTTTCGTAAAAGGCGTCGATAGTCAGCAGGTTGGTGCCCGGCACCGGCGCGACGATTACCTGCTCGGCCAGCGCGGCAGGGGTGGTCCGCAGCCCCAGTGTCCCGATCACATCCGACAGCACCACATGGCTTTTGACGGTCATCTGGTACGTCTGGATCAGGGCACCGGCCAGTTCGAGATCAAACGGGTTCGTTTCATTGCCGGTCATGGCACTGACCACCGCGACCGTGGCCTGGGCGCGATAGAACGTTGGATGGCGGAAGCTGAGCGCGAAGAACGCCAGTGCTCCCGCCAGCGCCCCCAGGCCCACGATCCCGCCCCACCGGCGGACTAATCGCCGTACCTCGTCCATACGCCTATTATACTCAAGGGGGTGCCAACCCGCCAACGGCTTACCATAACACGATAAAGTATTGACTTCTACCGGCCAATCCGTTATAATTTCAAAAGATATTGAAAGTAGCGATAGCAACGCCGGGGTTGGCTGCGGAGAAGGGGTAGGGCATTGATGTCTATTACCATTACTGAGGTCCATGATCGGTTTATTAACCAGTGGGGCAACATGGTGGATGCCTGGGGCTTGAACAAAACAATGGGGCAGATCCAGGCGCTGCTTTATATCACCGGGGAACCGCTCACCGCCGACCAAATTATGGAGCATCTCAACATCAGCCGGGGCAACGTGAGCATGAACCTGCGCGATCTGATGAATTGGGGGGTCGTGCGCCGCGAGCACCGCAAGGGGGACCGCAAACAGTATTATGTCGCGGAAGCCGATCCCTGGCGCTGGTTTAAGAATGTGGTCCGCGAGCGGCGCAAACGCGAAGTCGAGCCGATCATCGAAGCCTTTGCCGACACGCTCTCGCTGCTCGCCAGCCCCCGGCACGGGGCGAACGGCATCCCGGTGGGGACCGAGGACGACGCCGAGCGTGAGGCGCTCAAGGGGCGGCTCCAGCAGATGCTCGATTTCGTCCTGGCCTTCAACAAAGGGATCGACCTCTTCCTCCATTTCAGCCGCGAGGATTTCACCGAGTTGATGGAGTTACTGTCGGCCACCGAGCAGCCGGGCAACGAACTGGCCCGGCAACTGATCGGCAAATAGGCAGCAGGCCGCCATACGCGAATCACCCAACAGGAGCGCCGGACAGAATGCCCGGCGCTCCTTCTGTTCTACCTCTCGCCAGCATCCGGTGGGGAGCGTAGCACACTGACGGATGCCGGGCTTACCGGTGACCCGAACTCCCCCGATGCTGCTTGCGTTACCGGCGCTTTTGGCTTACAATACCTCCACAGGAGGGGCATGATGGATCGGTTGATGACGTTCCAACACAAGGCGGCGACCCGGCTGTTCGGGGAGGATGCCAACCGCAGCGATGGCGTGTGTCGCTTCGCCCCGGAATGGCTGATCCTGTGTATCAACAACTTCTGCAACCTTAAGTGCCGCATGTGCGACGTGGGCATCGGGGAGCGCGCCAGCGTCTTCTACGCCAACATGATCGGCGACGACCCCGGCAACATGTCGCTCGACCTGCTCAAGCACACCCTGGACAGCGCGATGGCCTTCCGCCCGCTGCCCAAGATCGGCGTCGCCTTCACCGAGCCGCTGATCCACGTCGGCATTCTCGACTTCTGCCGCGAGATCGTCAACCGGGGCTTCTTCTGTAGCATCACCTCGAACGGCTTTTTGCTGCCGCAAAAGGCCGAGGCGCTGGTCGAAATCGGGGTGGACGAGATCACGATCTCGATTGACGGCGCACCGGAGATCCATGACCGCATCCGTGGGCGCAAAGGGTCGTTCGCCCGGCTGTACGAGGGCATCGAGAAGCTGAACGCGGCGCGGGATCGGCTGGGGCGCACCACGCCCCGTGTGCGGATCTCCTCCACGATCAATGACCTGAACTATGACCAGCTTCGCGCCTGCCTGGCAGCGGTCGCCCCGCTGCGGCCTGACAGCGTCAACTTCGCCCACCTGAGCTTCATCACCGACGGCATGGCCGCCACGCACAACGCGCAGTATGGCGGCGAACTCGCGGTCGCGCACTCCTGCCTGGGCGAAATGAGCCTGGACAGCATCGACCTGCCGCGCCTGGCCGAGGAGATCGACGCCGTGAAGGCCTTCGCGGCAGGGTCCGCCAGCCCGCCGGTGCAGTTCCATCCCGACCTGACCACGGTGGACCAACTCTGGAGCTATTACCGCGCGCCGGAAGGCTATATCGGCGGGCGGCGCTGCACCGACCCGTTCAAGATGATGATGGTCAAGACCGACGGCACGGTCATCCCGGCCCACTCGCGCTGCTATAATTATCCGCTGGGGCGGGTGCAGGACACGCCGCTCCCCCAGCTCTGGAACAATGCCCGCTACACGGCCTTCCGGCGGCTGCTCCACGAAGCGGGCGGCACCTTGCCCGCCTGCACGCGCTGTTGCGGCGTGGTCGGCAAACCGGCCCCGCGTGCCGCCGTCGCGGTCGGGTGATGGGCGTCCGCGCCCCCCACCGTCCCGATCCATCTCCCTCTCTGATCGCGCCCGCCGATCGCCTTTCCCCCATCACCCGCAGCCAGACCGCCGGGCGCACGAGCGCGCTCTTGCTGGGTGGGATCATATTGCTGGGGCTGGGCATCCGCCTCTATGGCCTCACCGGTTACGGCATCTGGTTTGACGAGGCGTACCATATCGCCCTCGTCCAGCAGCCCACCGTCGGCGCGATGCTCGATGCGGTCCTGTCCAATCCCCCCTCGGACCCGCTCTATGTCCTCGTGCTGCGTCCGTGGGTCGGCCTTTTCGGGTCGTCCGATGGGGCGGTGCGCCTGCTGTCGGTGCTATTCAGCACGGCGACCCTCCCCGCGACCTATGCGTTGGGGCGGGTGGTAGCCGGGCGGGGCGCGGGGCTGCTGGGGGCCTTGCTCCTGGCGCTTTCGCCCTATGCCGTGGAACTGGGGCAGGAGGCCGCCCTCTACGCCCTGGCTGCGCTGACGACGACGGCGGCGCTGGCGGCAGGCTGGCGCTGGTATCAGACGGGGCGGGGCGGCGCGCTCTACGTCGGGCTGGGCATTGTGGCGATCTACAGCCATTATGTGGTCGGGGCGATCCTGGCCGGGTTCGCGCTGCTGGCGCTGGTGCCAGCTGCCGGGCCGCGCCGGGTATCGGGGCGGCCCTGGCTTGGTGCCCACGCGTTGATCGGGCTGGCCTGGATGCCCTGGCTGGCTGCGCTGGCCGTTCACTGGCTGGCGAATACCCAACCCCGCGCCACGCTCGCGCATTCGGCCACAGTGGGCGAAGTCGTCGGGGCGCTGGTGCAATTTACCAGTGGCACCGCGGTGTTGAATCAAGGCAGCCGCGCGCTCCAGTTGCCCGGTTTGCTGGCCGGGGGAGGCCTGCTGGCGCTGGGTTGGGGGGCCGGGCACCCGATGACGCGGCGCGGCTTGCGCCTGATCGTCGTCCTCAGCGCCCTGATCTTCCTCCTGCCCGCCCTCCTCTCAGCCCTGACCGGGCGCTGGCTCTTCGTACCCCACTTTATGCTTTTCCTGCTGCCCGCGCTGTTTGTTGTGCTTGCAGCAGGGGTTGGGGATTGGGGGTTGGGGGTTGGCGCGGGGGTTGGCGCGGGGGATGGGGGTCAGGGGTCGGGGGTCAGGAGTGAGCAGCGAGCAGCAAGCAGCAAGCGGCGAGTGACAATCAATCCACTCGTCATAATCCGCACTCCGCCCTCCGCCCTCCGCATTCTCGCCGTTGGGCTGGTGCTGGCCTGGGTGGCGGGGCAGGGGGCGGGGCTGGTGCTGTATAATCGCGACCCGCCGCATGGGGTGGACGGGCTGCGGGAGGTGGCGGCGGTGTTGCGCCAGGAGGTGCCGCCCGGTGAGGCGGTGCTGGTGACACCGGCGGTGCTGACGGTGACGCTGCGGCAGTATGTGCCCGGCCCACTGCGGGGGCTACCGGCCCCGTTCGATCTGCGCGACATCTACCCGCCGTACGCGCCGGACACCTGGCAGGCGGAAATGCAGGGCGCGTTCGCGGCTGCCGGGCCACCGGATCGCTTCTGGCTGGTCTATCGCGCCGATCTGGATGTGGGGGGTGCGTTCCTCCATAGCGTGCAAAGCCACTACCGGCAGCTCTGGCAGGCGACCTACCCGTATGCCGACCTGTACCGGTTTGCCCGCCCATGAGTACCCTCTCGATTGCCGCCCCGGCCCGCCGCCTTGCCACCTGGCGCTATCTGCCCCTGCTGGGGCTGCTGGCGGGCTGTGGGGGCGTGTTGGCCTTTTTGCTGGTGCGTTATCCCTATAGCGGGCTGTACGGGCAGGACAGCTACACCTACTATTACCAGGCGTTGGCGCTCTGGCATGACGTGATCGGGCAGGCCCCCGCCCCCGACGAGTTGTTCAACAGCCTGGCCTTCCGCTGGCCGGTCGGCTACCACCTGCACATCATGCTCGGCTTTCTGTTCGGCCAGGGACCGGAGGGCGGGCGGGCGATCACCCTGCTGATGACGGCGACCGGCCCGGCGATGGTCTACCTGCTGACCGGGGCGCTGTGGCCGGCGGCCCCGGCGCGGGCGCGCGCGGTCGCCGGGATCATCGCCGGGGGGACGCTCCTGCTGACCGGCACCTATGCCCGCTTCGGCCTGTCGCTGATGGCCGACGTGCCCGCGCTGTGGTGGAACGTGCTGGCCTTCTACTGCTTCCTCCGCGCCTGGCCGCCCCCCGCTGCTGAGGCGGACCCACCTCCGGCCTCCAGGGTGCGCTGGGCGGTCGCCGGGGGCGTGGCACTGGGAGTGGCGGTGCTGGTGCGCTACGGGTCGGCCATGCTGGCGGGGCCGCTGCTCGTCTACCTGGCGCTGCGCTGGTGGGCCGGGCGTGGGCAGGCGGCGGCGGCACGCCCGCCGGGGCCAGCAATCTGGTGGGCGGGCCTGGGCGGGCTGGTGGGCCTGGTGCCCCAGGCGGTGTATGATCTGACCCACGGCACCGGGCCGGGCTACAGCCGCTTCCTGTCCGATTGGGACGCGGGCAATCTGTTCCGCACGACGCTGACCAGCGCGGACGGCACGGTCACCTTCAGCCATACCCCTCTCTATTTCTATCTGGTCAGCCCACTCGGGAACGCGCCCACCGGGTTCCTGTCGTATTACTATCTGCCCGCCCTGGC
>JBBSAN010000533.1:0-5225 GCA_038252265.1 Chloroflexia bacterium | reverse complement strand
TCGTACCTCGTACCTCGTACCTGCGAGTATCGCGTCGCCCACCTGCCAGATATCGCCCGCGCCCATCGTCAGCAAGAGGTCGCCGGGGCGCAGGACGGCCTGCACCTGCCGGGTCGCCGCCGCCAGGTCGGGCGCACACTGCGCCTGGCCGGGGTGCGCCGCGTCCAACAGGGCGACAATATCTTGCCCGCTGACGCCCAGCGTGTCGCGTTCGCGGGCGGCGTAGATTTCGGTGACGATCACCACATCGGCGGCGGCCAGCGCGGTGGCGAAGTCGGCCAGGAAGGCCCGCGTCCGGCTGTAGGTGTGCGGCTGGAAGGCCAGCACCAGCCGCCGGTCGGGATAATGCCGCCGCGCCGCCGCCAGGGTCGCCGCGATCTCGGTCGGGTGGTGGGCGTAATCGTCCACGACCAGCACATCATTGACGGTGCCTTTGACCTCGAAGCGCCGCCCGGTGCCGTGGAAGCGGCCCAGCGCCTCGGCGGCGACCGCCGGATCTACGCCCAGCCGCACGGCCACCGCCAATGCTGCCAGCGCGTTCAACATGTTGTGCGCCCCCGGCAGCGTCAGGGCGACCTCGGCCACCGGCTGCCCCTGGTGATAGGCGGCGAAGGTGCTGCCACCCGCGTCATTGCGGCCCCGATCCTCGACCCGCCAGAGGTATTCGGGCCGGGTACCGTAGACCTCCACCGCGAAGGTGCGCTCTTGCCAATGCTCGGCCAGTTCGCGGGCCAGCCGCGCCGTGCCGGGATCGTCGCCGCAGCACAAGAGCGTACCACCCGGTTGCACCCCCTCGGCAAAGCGGCGAAACGCCGCCTGCACCCCCGCCAGGTCACCGTAAAAATCCAGGTGCTCGGCCTCGATGTTGGTGATCACGGCCACTGTCGGCGCGAGTTGCCAGAACGAGCCATCGTACTCATCGGCCTCGACCACCAGTTCCGGCCCGCCACCCCAGTGCCCGCCCGTCCCCAGGTCGCGCAGCACCCCGCCGACGAGGAAGGCCGGGTCGCGCCCTGCCTCGCGCAGGACAAAGGCCACCATCGCGGTCGTCGTCGTCTTGCCGTGGGTGCCTGCGACGGCCACGCCGACCCGCTCCTGCATCAACTGGCCCAGCACAGCGGCCCGCTTGATCACGGGCACGTCCCGCGCCTGCGCCGCCCGCAATTCCGGGTTGTCGGCAGGCACTGCCCCGGTGATGACGACGCGGGTGGCGTGCGGCAGGTCGGGATTACCGGCTCCGTGGCCCACGGTGATGGCAACCCCCCGCGCACGCAGGGCAGCCAGCGCCGCCGACTCCTGGAGGTCCGACCCGCTGACGGTCGCCCCCTGGTCGCGTAGCGCATGGGCCAGTACGCTCATGCCCGCCCCGCCGATGCCGATAAAGTGCCAGTGTTCCACAACAGCCGGTATCCCTTCCCGATTAGAAAATCAGCTTCACGCCACGCCAGAAGGCGTAGAGGATCAGTAACGCCAGCGCGATAACCAGCGCCAGGCCCGCCAGTTGCCCCCAGTTGATGCTCGTGGCCGACCCGCCCAACGCCAGAGTCGGCAAGTCAAAATTGAAGCCCAGGTTCGCCAGCGGATCAGTATGGCCCTCGGCGGTCGTCCAGGTTCGCCAGTATTCGGTCAGTTTACCGAGCAGGATCACGGCACCCAGCGCGCCGAACACCCCGCCCCAGAACTTACCGAGCAGCCCTACCCCGCCCATATTACCGAACTTGCGGGCCACGACCACCGCCACCGGCAACGCCACCAGCAGCAGGAAGCCGATCTGCCACAAGGGGAGATCCGGGCTAGGGATATCAATGCTCGGGGCGGTCACGCTGTCGTCAGCCGCGCCGGTGAAGAGCGGGATAAAGCTCACGCCGACCCCGAGAAACTTGTTGATGATGCGTTCTAGCTTGGGGGCGACCGCGTCGGTCGCCATCACAGCGAAGAAGACACCGATAGTCCAGATCGCCATGTATTTCCAGCCTGAGCCGATCCCGACCAGGAAGAGTGTCAGGACCAGGGCGACCTGCAAAACGGTCCAGTCTAAGGTAATTACCATCGGGAACCAACCTCCCTACGTACGAGGAGCGCGCGAAGCCGGACGGTTGCGCCGCCAGGTCTGGGCGATCCGGGTCCGCAATCCACCACCAGATGTGCGATCACCGCCGCCGGACGTACCCAGCGTGGGGAGTGATTGCGTCCCGGCGAACCGCGAGATATTGAGCAACAATCCCACCGCCGCCAGGGTGATCGTCAGCGACGTGCCCCCATAGCTGATGAACGGCAGCGGCACCCCGGTGAACGGGATCGAGTTGCTGACCGAGCCGATATTGACCAACGCTTGCCACCCGATCCAGACGGTGATGCCAATCGCCAGCAGCGTGCCATAGCTGTCGCGGGCGCGCATTGCTACCCGCAGCCCCCGCCAGACGAAGAGCACGTACAGCCCCAGCACGATCATCGCGCCGAGGAAACCCCATTCCTGGCCCAGCACGGCGAAGATGGTGTCGGTGAACTGTTCGGGCAGCCAGCCGAACTTGGCCCGCCCGCCGCCTAACCCCAGGCCGAAGATCCCGCCGGAGCCGAGCGCCATCAGCGATTGGGTGGTGTGGTAGCCCGCGCCCAGCGGGTCGCTCCAGGGGTCGAGAAAGGCGGTGAAGCGCGCCAGCCGGTAGGATGCCACCTGGGTCAGCGCGTAGAAGACGCCGCCCGCCAGCACGCTGCCGCCCAGGAACTGCAACGGGTGCGCCCCGGCGACAAAGAAGAGCGCCACCCCGATCACCATCAGCACCGTAGTCGTGCCCATGTCCGGCTCTTTCATCACCAGGAAGGCGATCACCCCCATGACGATGCCGAACGGGATCAGGCCCATGGTCAGGTCGCGCACCCTTTGTCCCTTTTGCGACAGCCAGTCGGCCACGTAAAGCGTCAGGACTAGCTTGGCGACCTCGCTGGGTTGCCACTGGAAGGGCTTGGTCAGCCAGCGGTGCGCGCCGTTGACTTCGGGGCTGAGCCATTCGGGGGCGAACAGCACCAGGATCAGCGATAGGAGCACAATGACCCCCAGCGGCACCGAGAAGCGCCGCCAGAAGTGGTAGGGCACCAGGGCAAAGACGAGCAGCAGCACCCCGCCGGTCAGCAGGTTCTGCACCTGCTTGAGCGCATAGAATTCCGAGTGCCCGTCGAAGGTGGCGAGCGCTTCGGCATAGCTGGCGCTGTAGACCATAACGATGCCGACCAGCGCCATCCCGACCACGGCGGCCAGGATCCAGTAATCCGGCTTGCGCCGGGGGGTAGTCGGCTCGTCCAGCCCTTCGCGGGGTGCGATGCGTGAGTTGATCGTGGCTACGCTCATTACGAGTCCTTAGTTGTTAGTTATCAGTTATCAGTTATTAGTAATAACACTGACGACTGACGACTGATAACCCGTCCACTGCCTACTGCTTACTGCCTACTGCCTACTCGTTCATTGCCTGAACAATCGTGCGGAATTGCGCGCCGCGGTCGAATTCGTTGCGGAACATGCCGAACGAGGCACAGCCGGGTGAGAGTAAGACCGTGTCGCCGGGGGCGGCGGCGGCCCGCGCCGCCCCAAAGGCCGCTCCAAAATCGTCATAGCGCCCGATGATCGAGGCACCGTGCGCGGCCAACGCCTGGGCCAGGTTGTCGGTGGCGCTGCCTTCCAGCAAGACCACCCCTTTGCTGCGCGCCGCCACCGGGGCCAACTCGGTGAAATCCGACCGCTTGTCGGCCCCTCCGGCGATCAGCACCACCGGGCCGAGGATCGACTCCAGCGCGGCCAGGGTCGCGGCGGGGGTCGTGGCGGTTGTGTCGTTGACCCAGCGCACGCCGTCGATCACCGCCACCTGCTCCTGGCGGTCGGGCACGCCCCAGAAGTCCACCAGCGCCCGCTGCACAGCGGCCACTTCGACCCCCGCCGACAGGGCCAGCGCGGCAGCGCAGAGCGCATTCGCCCGGTTGTGCCGCCCCGGCACCTGCAAATCGGCGCTCCGCACCAACGGGATGGCATTCCCGTCCGCCGTGCGCCAGGTCAGCATTTCGCCGTCCAGATAGGCCGACGGCGCGTGATGCGTGGGGCCGTCGAGGGTGAACGGGACGACCCGGCCCGCCGTGTCCCCGGCAAAGGTGCGGACGATGGGGTCGTCGGCGTTCAGCACAGCCACGTCGCCCGGCTGCTGGTATTTGACCAGGATGCGCTTGGCGTCGGCATAATCGGCCATGTCACGATACCGGTTCAGGTGGTCGGGCGACAGGTTCGTCACCGCCGCCAGGGGCGGACTCCAGCGCAGCGGCTCCAGCCCTTCCAGTTGCCAGCTAGACAGTTCCAGCACGACCCGCGTGTCGGGCGTGATCTGTGGCAAGAGTTCCAGCGCCGAGACCCGCAGGTTGCCCGCCAGGGCGGCATCGGGCCAGCGGCGGCGCACCATCTCCCAGGCCCAGGTGGCGGTGGTCGTCTTGCCCTTCGTGCCGGTCACGCCGATGATCGGCGCGGGACAGAGGCGGCAGAACAGGCTGATCTCCATCTCCACCGGCTTGCCCAGGGCGGCGGCGCGGGCCAGCCAGGGCGACTCACGGGGCACGCCGGGGTTGCGCACGATCAGGTCGGCCCAGGCCAGATCTTCCTCGCGGTGCCCGCCGAGGCTGTACTCGATGGGCAGCCCGTCCAGTTGGGCCAGGCTACTCGCCAGATCATCTGGCCCCTTCTGGTCGGTCACGCGCACCTGTGCCCCCTGCCCGGCCATGAAGCGCGTCACGCCCAACCCGCCGCCATGCACCCCCAGGCCGAGCACAAGGACGCGCATCCCGGCGAAACTCGTCGGATTGCGGATTGCAGATTGCGGATTGCGGATTGCATCAGTCATCCGTAACTCAGTCCTCAGCACTCAGCACTCAGCACTCGTCCTTACTTCTTGCGGGCCGGTTTGTCCTGGCAGAGGCGCGTGACCTGATCGACCAGGCCCTCTTTGACGGCGCTGGCCTCGCCCTGCGACACGCGAAGCTGGCGCAAGACCTGCTCCAGCGGCACATTGGTCAGCGCGGTGTCCTGCACTAGGTCGTTCCACGGATCGTGCTGCGTCGCCTGTTGCTTGTTCTGCTTCATCGCTTAAGCCCCTTTCATCCGTGAGCGGGTATTCCGCACTCCACACTCCGCATTAGGCGAGCGCCAGCGCCACGCCCAGCATCCCACCCAGCATACTCAATAGCCAGAAGCG
>JBBSAN010000532.1:0-5225 GCA_038252265.1 Chloroflexia bacterium | reverse complement strand
TGCCTGTCTTCAGGCACCTTCTTCATAAAACTAGCCGTCACTCAGCACTCAGCACTCAGTCCTCAGTCCTCAGTCCTCAGTCCTCAGTCCTCAGTCCTCACGGTCCCTGGCGCGGGTCGTCCGGTCCCTGAGTGATCCATTGAGCCGTATTCACCATTTCATCGATCTTTTCTTCCAGCAGCCCGAGCTTTACCGGGGCGCTCTGGTCTCCTAAGTAGTGGTTCACGCGGTGGGTCTGCCCGCCCACGGTCAGCGAGGTCAGGGCGTAAGGCATGTCCGTGATCCACTGGTTGGTGTATTCGGCGTGCAGCCCCGTGTACTGGACCTTGTCGAAGAAGGCCAACAACTCCTGCACCTGCACCGGGGTGATTTTCACTTCCTGCCGTCCACGAGTCTTCACGTAGCCGGTGCCGGTATACACCACCGTCCCGTCGCCGCTGATGCTCAGGTCATAGACCGGGCAGGGGCCGTAGCAGGGCTCACGTTCCAGGGTGATCCGCACATCGGACGCAGGCGGGGTCGCGGCGGGCGTGGGCGTCGGGTCCAGCACCGGGGTGACCGTCCCCGGCATGATCCAGCGGTCCTCAGCGGTGCCGGTCAAGACACCACTGATCGCGATCTCCTGGCCGATGTGATAAGTGTGGGTCTGGTCCAGGGTTAGCCCGCTGAGCGGGAAAGCGGGGGTCGGCACGGTTTCGTCGCGTACCGGCGCGGTCGTCCCGTCCTTATACGGGTCATCCATCAGCAGCGGAATGCGGTATAGCGCATTCTCGCCGAGCGCATAGGCTTGCTGCACCCAGGCGTGCCAGCCCACGATCCGCTTGCCGATCAGGCTCGTCAGATAGGCATTGACCCGCGCCAGCCGGTCCTCGCCCGACGCCTGCGGATCGGCGGCCCAGATCTTCTCGACCTGGGCACGGACCTCGGCATAAGCCGGGGCCACCGTCGGATCAGGGGTGGGTGTCGCTACCGGGCCGGTGGTCGGCACGCTGATCGGCGTCCCTTCGCCCCCCAGCCCCAGGTCCCCCGTCGGGTTACATGCCGTCAGCCCCATCACGAGCGTCAAGCACAGGGTCATCAAAATACTAAACTGTTTCATCCGCGCCTCCATAAGAATAGGTTGTCATTACTACACTATGAAGACGCCCGAACCCGCGCCAGGGTTCCCTATCCGGCACAGCAATTCCTCAGCGGCGGACAACAGTGAGGAAATAGGCAAGCGCGACCCTGCCTATGTGAGCGACCTTCCCCGCCCCGGCGGTCATGCTGAGCGCACAGTGGATCTGCTAATGTGGGAGGTCTGCCCAACCCAGGCTGTCATCCTGAGCGCAGCGGTGGACCGGCTAATGGGGGAGGTCTGCCCAACCCAAGCTGTCATCCTGAGCGCAGCGAAGGATCTTGTCGGCGGTCCATGATCGTTAGAGAACAGCCGGGATCTTCGTGAACGATCAGGCAGCCCGGACAAGATCCTTCGCTGCGCTCAGGATGACAGCTTGGGTGATTAACCAGATCTGCCGCTGCCCACTACTTCATACTTTTTAATTCTTCCTTCTTACTTTCTCCCTCCGGCACCACCGTCAACGTCTGCACCGCCATCCGTGCCACCGCAGCGGGCGAGAAGGGCAGCATGTGATACAGCCCCCGCTGCCAGGCATCCAGGTGCGGACGATATTGCGGCGAGGCCGGGTGGCCCGACTGGCCCGGCGCGATCAGCACCCGCGCCCCGTCCCAGTCGCCCGTATCCACGATCAGGCGGAACGCCGCCCCGAACGACGCCACCAGCCCCCGCCCCTCCAGCGTCACCGCGCTCGAATTCACCGTGTCGCGGCTGCCGTTGCTCGGCACCGGTCCCACATCGAACACGCGGCCCAGCGGCGGCAGCCGCCCCAGCGCATGGATAAAGCGCGTGCTGTGGACCCGCCCCCACGTCCAGCGGCGCGGGTCCGCCCCCAGCTTGCGCCGCAGCCGGACGCACACCGCGTCCAGGCTGGCCCAGAGCAGATCATCCCAGGTGGGCACCGGCGCATCCGGATCGGCAGCCATCGTCTGGAGCCAGGCGGGATCGGCCTCGCGCAGCAGGTGCAAGAGCAGCGGCAGGCTGCGCACCCCGTAGGAGGTAGTCGGCAGCACCGGCTGGGTGCTCGTCCCGTTGTAGTTCGCCCGCAAGGTCGGGTCGCCAATCGCCACGGCAAAGACTCGTGCCTGCAAATCGGCCAGCAGATACTCGCTGATCGTCGCCGCCGCGCTGTCCACCGTCATCGCCCCATCCCACCGCGCCAGCAGATCCAACACCGTGTCGAGGGTGGAGTGCGGAGTGCGGAGTGCGGAGTGAGACGAGCGGGTAGACACGGGAGAGTGTTCGCCATTAGACGCGGGCGGGCCGTCGCCATTCCGCATTCCGCACTCGGCACCCCGCACTCCCGCTGCATTCCGCAATCGCCGCGCCGTGAGATGGGCCACGGCGCGAGCGGGGAGGCTGATCACGTCGTTTTGCAGCGCGGCGCAATCGTCCAGGCTGATCAGCGGGCGCTCCTGCAAGAACTGGGTGATCCGGCGGGCACGATAGCCATTGTTCCACTCGTTGCTCAGGTGATAGGGATAGTCGGGGCCGACGATGCGGTTGTTGGCCGTGACGATAAAGCCGCTCGGCGGGTTATAGGTGTGGGGTAGCTCCTCGAACGGGATCAGCCCGGTCCACTCGTGTCGCGCCTCCCAGCCCGGCACCGGCAACAGCCCCTGCCCGCTGGCCCGCACCGGGATCCGCCCGGCCAGGTAGTAGCCGATGTTGCCCGACCGGTCGGCATAGACAAAGTTCTGCGCCGGGTCGCCCCAGTCGGCCAGCGCGGCGGTGAACGACGCCCAATCGTGGGCGCGGTCGAGCCGCAGCATCCCCCGGCAGGTGTGGCCGGGCTGGTGCGCCACCCAGCGCAGGGCAATACCCTGGTGGGGCTGATCGCCTGCCTGCCCGTTCGCGTTCTTGGCGGTCGGGTGCGTGGCCTTCCGCAACCAGTCGCCGCCCATCGCGCCCCAGTCGCCGCACAGCACCGGCCCGTGGCGGGTAAACAACAGCGGCTCGATCACCGGCTTGCGCCGCCCGCGCACCCGGATCACTTCCTCGCGCACCGTGGCCGCTTCCCACTGCCCTTCGTACCAGACCTGCGTCGGGTCGTCGTGGTGGAACCGCTCGATATAGAGGTCCTGCACGTCGGTCATGCCGTTGGTCACGCCCCAGGCGATGTCACGGTTGTGCCCGACCACCACGCCGGGTATCCCCACCAGCGTCGCCCCGGCCACATCGTAGCCCCCGCCCGTCAGGTGGTTCAGGTACCAGACCGCCGGAGCCTGCAACGGCAGGTGCGGATCGTCGCAGAGAATCGCCTGCCCGGTCGCCGAGCGGGCCGGAGCCACCACCCAGTTGTTGCTGGCCGGGATCGCCCCCCGCGCCAGGATCTCCAGCCCGGTCACGTCGAGCAGCCGTTCGTACTCGGCCAGCACGCCGGCCAGCGCCGCGTCCAACCCCTGGTAATCGGCTCCCGGCTCCAGCGCCAGCGGGTGCCCTTCGTGGTACATCGGCTCCAGCCGCGCCGCCTTCTCCGGCCCCAGCCGGGCGACCAGCCGCGCCCGCACCAGTTCGTCTTCCCAGTTCCCGCCCAGCCCGAAGGCCATCATCTTCGACCAGCAGATCGCGTCCGTCACCGTGTACGGCTGCGGCTCGTGGCGCACCAGGGCAAACTCGATCGGCAGGTGGCGGGTGGCGATAGCCTCGGCCATGACCGCGTTCACCCCCCGGCAATACCCCTCCATCGCCGCCCGTTCTTCGTCGTCCAGCGCCGCCACTTCGGCCTCGGCTGCCGGGCGCACGGCGAAGCGCCGCAAGAGCCGGTCAGCCTGCAACGTGATCGGCCCGAACAGTTCCGACAACCGCCCCTGCGCCAGGTGCCGCTGGAAATCGATCTGCCACAGCCGGTCTTGCGCGTGGACCATCCCCTGGGCGACGAACAGATCGTCGGCGCTGGCGGCCTGGATGTGCGGGATGCCCCAGCGGTCGCGCACCACCTGTACCGGGGCCTGGACCGGCCCGGTCAGCGTCCCCTCCAGCAGCGGCAGCGCCCGCCGCATCCGCGCCCGGAGTCCCGCCCCCGCCGCCGCCATCGCCAGCGGAGCCACCCCCAGCGCCAGCCAGCCCAGCGAGGGCGGCGAACGGCGGGCGGAGCGCGGAGTATCCGCTGCTGCTCTTACATCAAGATCATCTGAATCGCCAACGATCTTCCCCATACCCCCGCGCTCCCTCAATATGTAGCGTTCCGTATTCCGTATTCCGCCCTCCGCCCTCATCCTGCCCCGTGCCCGTTGCGCGCCACTCCATCGGGCGACGGGGCCGGGGTGTCGTCCGGCATATCGGCCAGCCAGGGCCAGTACACATCGCGCATCACTTCGGGCGCGAACAGGTCGATCCGCTCCTCTGGCCCCTCGTAGATCTCCCCGGTCAGCGTCCAGATCAACTCTTCCAGCGCGGCGGTTGCCCCGCCCAGCTCGGTCACGTCCTGTACCAGATCGCCGCTGAACGGCAACCCCTGGTCCAGGCTCAGGCTGTCCGACAGCGTGCGAAAGGCGACCAGCGCCTCGGCCCCCTGCCCCGCCTGCACCAGCCGCACGGCCTCGCGCCAGCCGTCCCGCGCCGCCTGCGCCGCCGCTGCGCGCTCCGGACTGGCTGCCGCGAACTCCGAACAATCGAGCGTGATCTCCTCTTCGGTCGGCAACTGCTGCACCTCTTCCAGCAACAGCGCCAGCACATCGAAATAGGCCCACAGATACGGATCGCGCTGCAAGATCGCAATACTGCGGTCCAGGCTGTCAATCGCCTCCCAGGCCGTGGTGCGATAGCCCCAGAATCCGCCCCCCGCGTCATCCTCATCCGGGGCCGCGTCCAGCAGCTCCGCCTCGCGCAAGAGGGCCAGCCATCCCAGGGGGATGCACCCGTTCTGCCAGATGTCGCTAAGCTCCGCCAGGGTCAAATACGAACGATTACTCATACGATCTCCTCTCCTATCCCCATCTCCATCTATCCCCCCGGATTATAGCACCCGCCGGGCGCACGGGCAAACGGGGAACGAGAAATGAGGAATGAGGAATGAGGTACGAGGGATGAGGTACGAGGTACGAGGGATCGGGGCTGGGGATGAGATGGTGTCATCCTGAGCGCAGCGAAGGATCTTGTTGGGGCT
>JBBSAN010000531.1:0-5228 GCA_038252265.1 Chloroflexia bacterium | reverse complement strand
TGATCGTCGGTGTATTCGTTGGGCACGGTACTGAGCTAATCAACGATACGTCGTCCACAAACATGGTAGTAGCTAAAGAAGTATCATTATGCACCAGGAACTGGACGCGAACTGTTTGCCCGGCGAATGGAGTCATATCATAGGTCTTGTTGATCCAGACCCGCGAATCCTGGAGCGTGTGCATGACGGTGACGAGCAGAGTCCCCGTGGTGCTGCGGATGGTCACATCTTGCCAGTCGTACACAATCGTATCGAGGCTGCGCGGCCAATACCAGAAGCTGAGCGTGCCACCGGTCGCGGGTACCGTGATTGTCTGGTAGATCGCGCTGTCTGCCGCCGGGTTTTGAGCCTGCGCGCCGAGGCGGGCCGACCAACTGCCGGTATGGACTTGAACTGTCGAGGCAATAGGCGCAGGACCCGCCGCTGCAATGGTCCAGTTAGCAAGTGTGCCCGTTTCAAAGCCGGGGTTCAAGAAGGGGTTGGGGCCGAAACCGCAATTGGACAGCGGGAGGCGTTGGGTATAGTCGCAAACGCCCGCCGTACCCGTCCCCAGGCAGCGCGCATCAGTATTGGTGGCGGTTTCACCACCGAGGACGTAGAAGGCGTTGCCCACCACTGCCCCGTTGGTATGGCGCACGGCGGCCAGCAACGAGTCGAAGGTCGTCCAGCTATTAGCCTGGGGATCATAGCGTTCGCCTCGGGCAGAAAAATCATCCCCGACGACCCCGCCGAAGCCGCCACCGGAGACATAAAACTGACCGTTGTGCAAGCCGCCCGCGCCGTACAATCCCCCCAGGTTCAGCGGAGCCGCCGTGGTCCAGGTATTGCCAGCAATGTTGTAGCGTTGCACATCGGTCGAGGCGGTAACACCCGCGCCGACAAGACCGGTGGCGACATAGATGTTGCCGCCGATCAGCGCGGATTCGGAGCCATAGCGCCCGGCAGGGAGAGGGGTGCCGTTACTCCAGGTGTTGGCCGTCGCATCATAGATTTTATTGACGGCTGTAGACGCCGTGTTATCAAATCCACCAATAACATACAGCTTATTAGTGGCGGCATCGCACACGGCGTTGTACCAGATTGTCACCGGGGCAGGCACTACCGCCCCAGTGCTCCAGGTGTTGGTGGCAATTGTGTAGATGTAGAGGGTGCCATTGAATGGGGTGGTTCCGGAGTAGCCGCCTGGCACATAGATCTTGCCGTTCATGGCGCAGGAGTCGATGTTCCCGATTACCGAGGGTAGAGGAGCCAACTGCGTGTAGCTGTTCGCCACCGGGTCGTAGCGCTGGAGCACGTTAACAAAGGGATAGGAGAAGCCGTTCCAGGTCTGACCGCCCACCGAATAGACATAGGTGCCGTCGGTGGCGACCCCCTGGCGGCTAACACGCGTAGGGATGGGGGCCAGGCTGGAAAAGATGTCTGGACCCCCCGCCGACACGGGCGAGGGGGGGCCTGGGGGGGACACCTGCGCGGGATCGGCGGACCCGGTCGATTCCAGCGCGCGGGGATCGTTGGCGACAGCGGGCACCGGAGGTGCGCCGCGTTTGTCGACAATGACGGGGCTGGGTGCCTCCGCGCCGAGTTCCGGGTTGGGACGCTGGGCGGGGGGTTGCGCGCTTACAGAGCGGCTACCCAGCAGCCCGCCTCCGAACAGGGCGACCATGAGCACAAAGAGGATGAGAAACAGCCAACGAATCGATCGCATGATCTTGCGCCTTCCCTGGTGATGCAGTTCTACCCGTCTGAAGGACCCGAAGAGATTGCGTTCCCGGCGTAACCACGTGGAGAATCGGTGGATGGAACGCGGATGGCGAAAACCGATTTGGTATGCCATCAACACTGTTAATAGGCGGCCTAAAGAGGTGGCTGGCGGGAGGAGCATCAGCCCTGCCTGGGGCGCAGGGCGCAGGATACTCTATCACACAAGGCGTATGAAGGACCCGTGTTTATGTTAGCATAGTATAGAAATCGAGTCAATAGGTATTCAGGAAAAGATATAAATTGCTCTCCTATTGACTAGCAGGATGAGCAGTAGCTTTATATAGATCCTATCGCCCAGATTTTCCTATGATAGATTAGCAGGTACACACATCTCGCCGCCGTGATTGTCTTCTGGGATCAAACATGGTAGAATGCACCCGTCCGGTGGCGGCATGTCCACCGGGCGGGCGCACCAGGAACGAGGGACCCATGAAGGGAGCCATAGAGCAGCCACCCCCCCTGACCCAGGAGCTACTGGCGCAACTAGTCGCCATCGACTCGCGGAACACCGCGTTGGTGCCGGGCGGGCCGGGCGAGCGCGAAATCGCCGCCGCCATCGCCACCTTTCTGCACGACGCCGGGCTGGACGTGATGATCGTGGAGCCGCAGCCCGGCCACCCCAGCGTGATCGGGCGGCTGCGCGGCGCGGGCGGCGGGCGCACCTTGCTGCTCAACGGGCATGTGGACACCGTGGGCTTTGGCGGCATGGACAGCCCGCTGACCCCCCAAGTGGCCGGGGAGCGGCTCTACGGGCGCGGGGCCTATGACATGAAGGGGGGGGTCGCCGCCGCGCTGGTCGCCGCCGCCAGCCTGGCCGCCGGGGCACCGCTGGGGGGCGATCTGCTGGTCACCGCCGTGGCCGACGAGGAACACGCCAGCCTGGGCACCCAGGCGGTAATCGACTACCTGCGCACGGCGGGCATCGCCGTCGACGGGGCAATCGTGACCGAGCCGACCGACCTGGCGATCAGCCCGGCGCACAAAGGGTTTGCCTGGGTGACGATCACCACCCAGGGACGCGCCGCCCACGGCAGCCGCCGCGCTGACGGCCTCGACGCCATCGCCCACATGGGGCGCATCCTGGTCGCGCTGGAAGGGTTAGACCGGGCCTTGCAAGAGCGCCCGCCCCACCCGTTGCTGGGTTGCGCCTCGCTCCACGCCTCGCTGATCAGCGGCGGCACCGAACTGTCCACCTACCCGGCCAGTTGCACCTTGCAGATCGAGCGCCGCACCCTGCCCGGCGAAAGTCCGGCCACGATCACCAACGAAATCACCGCGCTGCTGAGCGCGCTGCACTATGAGGACACCACCTTCCGCGCCGAAACCGCTCTGACCCTCTACCGCCCCCCGCTGGAAACCCCCGCCGACGCGCCGATCCTGCGGGCGCTGACCGAGGCTGCCACGGCCCGGCTGACCCGGCCCCCGGACCTCGTGGGCACCACGTTCTGGACCGACGCGGCACTGTTGGGCTACGCGGGCATCCCGACGGTGCTGTTCGGTCCCGCCGGGGCCGGGCTGCACGCCGACGAGGAATGGGCCGACCTGCCCAGCGTCGAAGCCTGCGCCACCGTGCTGCTCGCCACCGCCCGCGCATTTTGCGGGTAGCGCGCGTTTAAACATCCGGCGGGGCATCGGGATCGGGAGTGGCACGGGCCGCCCCCAGGCGGATCAGTTCGGGCGGCAAACGAAAGCTCATCTCTTCACCGCTCACCGTGAAGATCCGTTCGGCCCACACCACCTGTGGGGCATCACGCGCCCACGACAACTCGACTTCTAGCCGGGAGCCATCGTCCAATTGCTTGGTCAGCGTGCGCGGGCGCGTTTTGGCAGGAATGATCAGGGTGTATTCGGAGCCGGTGGATTGCTGGAGCCGCCCCAGGATTGTCTGGTACAACCAGCGGCGCGCGTCATCCATCATCGGCACCAGGGTCACCCACCAGGCGAGGCGGGAACAGCGTATCCATAGAGAGATTATACACTGCGGGCCTATAGAGGGGGTAGAATCGCCATGACATTTGATGTGCAACGCGCCCGGCAAGAGACGCCAGGGTGCGAAAATGTGCTCCACTTCAACAATGCCGGGGCCGCGCTGATGCCGCAGCCGGTGCTCGATGCAATGATCGACCACCTGCACCGGGAAGCCTGGACGGGGGGCTACGAGGCGGAAGATGCCGCTGCCCCGGCCCTGGAACACACCTATAGCGCGATCGCGGCACTGCTGGGTTGCGGGCGCGACGAGGTCGCCATCATCGAAAACGCCACTCGCGCCTGGGACATGGCCTTCTATGCGATCCCCCTGGGGCCGGGCGACCGCATCCTGACCGCGCAGGCCGAATACGCCAGCAATTATATTGCCTTCTTACAACGAGCGCGCCAGACCGGGGCGATCATCGAGCCGATCCCCAACGACGAGACCGGCCAGATCTCGGTGGATGCCCTGCGGCAGATGATCGATGAACGCGTCAAGCTGATCGCGATCACCCACGTCCCGACGAACGGCGGGCTGGTCAACCCCGCCGCCGCCGTCGGCCAGGTGGCCCGCGAGGCCGGGGTGCTCTACCTGCTGGATGCCTGCCAGTCGGTCGGGCAAATGCCGATCGACGTGGAGGCGATCGGCTGCGACATGCTCTCGGCCACCGGGCGCAAGTTCCTGCGCGGGCCGCGCGGCACCGGCTTCCTCTATGTACGCCGGAGCATTCTGGAGGGACTGGAACCGCCGCTGCTCGATCTCCATGCCACCGAGTGGGTCGCGCCCGACCGCTACGAGATCCGGCCCGATGCCCGCCGCTTCGAGAACTGGGAAGCGAACGTGGCGGGCAAAATCGGGCTGGGGGTCGCGGTGAACTATGCCCTGAGTTGGGGCATCCCCGCGATCCAGGCGCGGGTGCGGGCGCTGGCAGCAGACTTGCGGGCGCGGCTGGGGATCTTGCCCGGCGTGACGGTGCGCGACCTGGGGGTCGATCCGTGCGCCATCGTCACCTTCACGGTCGAAGGGCTTGACCCGGTCCGGATCAAGGAGACCCTGGCCCGCCACCGGATCAATGTCACCGTGTCGCGGGCCGCCTGGACGCGGCTCGACATGGACGCCCGCCACCTCCCTGCCGTGCTCCGCGCTTCGGTCCACTACTACAATACCGAGGACGAGGTGGGCCGCTTCTGCGCGACCCTGGCCGCCATCGAGTAGGCGCAGGACCGGCGGCGGTGCGAAATCCATCTTTCGGCGGATGTACACCGGGCGGGGGCCGGGTATACTGAGGCGGAGCGCTCCCCCGCTAACCGGGCGGACGGCTCCTGTCGCGTCTATAACACACGTACCCTGAAGGAGGACCCGAATGGCAAAGGTTCTGATCTCCACGCACTACACCAACACACAAGCAGGTGTGGTGCGCCTCTAGCAGGGTGCGCCTGGTTAAGGTCTCGTCTTATATCCGTCAACTAACCCCCTGATCCGCACGGCGTGCGGGCGG
>JBBSAN010000530.1:0-5228 GCA_038252265.1 Chloroflexia bacterium | reverse complement strand
TCCATAGCTGGAACCCCGACTTCGTGCTGACCGTGGGCGACAACAACTATCCCAACGGCGAGGCGAGCACGATTGATGTGAACATCGGCCAGTATTACCACGATTTCATCTACCCCTACACCGGCAGCTATGGAGCGGGCGCGACGGTCAACCAGTTCTGGCCCTCGCTGGGCAACCACGACTGGTACACAGCGGGTGCCCAGCCCTATCTGGATTACTTCACCCTGCCCAACAACGAACGCTACTACGAGAAGGTGATCGGGCCGGTCCACCTGTTCGCCATTGATAGCGACCCCTCCGAGCCGGACGGCATCACCCTCACCTCCACCCAGGCGCTGTGGCTCCAGAGTCGCCTCGCCGCCGCCACCGAACCGTGGAAGCTGGTCTACCTGCACCACGCGCCCTTCTCGTCGGGGCTGCACGGCTCGACGGCGGCGTTGCAGTGGCCCTACCAGCAGTGGGGAGCCAGCGCGGTCCTGGCCGGGCACGATCATGATTACGAACGCATCCTCAGCCCCGGCACCGGCTTCCCCTACTTTGTCGATGGGTTGGGCGGCACCAGCATTTATCCCACCGGGTTCCCGGTCCCCGGCAGCGTCATCCGTTATAGCGACGACTACGGGGCGATGCTCCTCGATGCCACCGACACCACTCTGCACTTCCAGTTCATCACCCGCGCCAACTTCCTCGTAGACAGCTACACCCTCACCCTGGGCCTGCCCACGGTGACGGCGACGCCCACCGTCCCGGCCACCAATACGCCCACCCCGACGGGGACGGCGACCCTCACAGTTCCGCCGACCAACACACCCACCCCGACGCGGACGGGGACTCCTACCCCGATTGCCACGAACACGCCGACGCGCACCGTAACGCCCACCCCCACCCCATTTTGCCAGGGGGGTTGGAATGTGGTGCCCAGTACACCGACAGGTGCCGTCGTTAACAACATCAAGGCGATAGCCGCTATTGGATCCAGCGATATCTGGGCCGTCGGCTTTTTCAGTGATCCCGCCTTCCATCAGCCACTAACCATTCACTGGAACGGGCAACAATGGGCTACCATCCCCAACCCGACGCTCGCTTCGCGGTTCAATCAATTAGACGCGGTCGCCGCCATCGCCTCGAATGATGTTTGGGCTGTCGGCACAATGAACGAAAATGCCCTGGCAGAGCATTGGAACGGCACCAATTGGGCGGTGGTGCCACTTCCGACAATCGGGTACAGTAGTCTTGTCGGTATTGCGGCAATCGCAGCTAATGATGTCTGGGCTGTAGGTTCTTACCCTGACGCCGTAGTCAATCGTCTGACGCTGGTAGAGCATTGGAACGGCAGTACTTGGAGCGTTATTCCTACCCCGAACACCGGATCGTTCTCGAGTGGTTTCTTCGGTGTCACAGCGCTTAGCTCCAGTGATATATGGGCGGTCGGCTACACAGAAGGCAGTACAGATAGCCTGGCGCTGATCGAACATTGGAACGGCACAGAGTGGAATATTGTCCCCAATCCGAACCTGGGCACGGGTGGCAACAGCCTACAGGCAGTCACAAGCAGTAGCACGAACGATGTGTGGGCTGTGGGGTATTATAACGACTATGTGGGTGACACCGCACGCACCCTGACGCTCCACTGGAATGGCACAGTCTGGAGCGTTGTACCTAGCCCCAATGCAGCTAGCGGCCCCACAGTCAGCCCTACGCCAGACCCGCTTGCCACGCCCACCGTTGGTCCTTACAACGTGCTGTATGGTGTCGCAGTGCAAGGATCAGGCGATGTGTGGGCCGTTGGTGGATTCGCCCAAGCGAATATGCGAGAGCAAACACTAATTATGCATTGGAATGGCACACAGTGGACCCTGGTGCCTAGCCCAAGCCTCCCAGCCGTTGACAACAGGCTTACCGGGGTGACATTTGCAGGCAGTAGCGATGTATGGGGCGTAGGCATCGTGACGAATAATATACTGCTCGAACATTATACTGGCTCTTGCTCAACGCCTACCCCCACCCCTTCCGCCACGCCGGTTGCCACCGCCTGCCCGGTGCAGTTTGTGGACGCGCCGGTGGGGAGTACGTTCTATGACTACATCCGCTGCCTGGCTTGCCGGGGCATTGTCGGCGGGTATCCCTGCGGCGGGCCGGGCGAACCCTGTCCCGGCGCGTATTACCGGCCCAACAACAACGTCACCCGTGGGCAAGTCGCCAAGATCGTCAGCAACGCGGCGGGCTACAGCGACACTCCGGCTGGGCAAACCTTCGAGGACGTGCCCCCGACCGGCACCTTCTGGCTCTGGATCGAGCGCATCGCGGGCCGGGGGATCATCAGCGGCTACCCCTGTGGCGGGGCGGGCGAACTGTGCGTCGCCCCGACCAACCGCCCCTACTTCCGCCCCAACAACAATGTCACGCGCGGGCAGCTCGCCAAGATTGACGCTAACGCGGCCCACTATACCGAGACCCCCACCGGCCAGACGTTTGAAGACGTAGCCCCCGGCAGCACGTTCTACCTGCCGATCGAGCGGATCGCCAGCCGAGGGATTATCAACGGCTATCCGTGTGGGTCGCCTGGGGAACCGTGTGTGGCCCCGACGAATCGGCCTTACTTCCGCCCGAACAACAGCGTCACTCGCGGCCAGACCGCCAAGATCGTCGCCGCCACCTTCTTTCCTGGCTGCGATCCGGCCCGCCGGTAATCGCCGGTCAGGTGAAGCCAGAACGACAGGCCCTCTGGATAGAGGGCCTGTCGTTTTCATGCCGCGTGCGCCCGCTGGCACAGACCGGCCCTTTGTCCGATCAGCAAGGTAGACCAGCCCGCCGAAGATAAAAGAATATTACTTTCTTATACCCTGATCCACCAAAGGTAGATAGCGCCGGGCCGCTATTTATGTTACAATAGGCCGCCCAGTAGATACGGGCGGGGACGGCGAAGGGTGTAGCTGAGCAGGTAGCCTGGCCTGCCGCCGGTTGTCACCCCGAGCCCTCGTAGCCGGGCTATAACAACCGGCGGCTGATTTTGTTCCCCCATCCGCCTATTCTGGCTAGGCCCTAGCCAGGTTGCCCTACCTCTTATTTCACACGGTCCCATTAATAAGGAGACACTCAATGCGGCGTATCTATGGTTCAGCGATCGCGCTCGTGCTCTTGCTGCTGCTTGGAGTGGCAGCAGCAGGCAGCAGCCCATCGGGGCTACGGGCGCAACAGGCCAGCAGCCCCGACGGGAGCGCCCCGGCAGCCGCCGGTACGGCGGCCCTCGACGGCACCCGCAAACTGCCGCCCCCGGCAGACAGCATCAAACCGGCCCCCCCCTCGGCCAATAACCAGCCCAGCGCGTGTGTGGCCCCGGTCGTCAACGTCAGCGCGCAGGCTGGCAACGAGGACGAGAGCTACGTCGTGGTCAACCCGACCAACACGAACAACATCGTCACCTTCTCCAATCTCGGCTCGGGCAACAGCATCTTCCGCGCCTACACGATGAACGGCGGCACGACCTGGACGCGCGGCACGGTGGCGACAAACGTGGCCTGCTGCGACGGCCAGGCCGCCTTTGACACGTTCGGCAACCTCTTCCTGGTCTACATCAACGGGTCGGTGAACCAGATCAACGTGATCTTGAGCACCGACGGCGGCGTGACCTTCAGCGCGCCGGTGCTGGCGGGCACCGGCAGCGTCGATCAGCCCTCCATTGCCGTGGGCAACGGCAGCGTCTGGGTGGACTGGAACCTAAGCGGGAACATGCAGGCGCGCGGCGCGCCGGTCACCGGCCTGGGGGCCTGGGGGCCGTTCAACGCGGTGCAAGCGGTGCCAGGCGCGACGGGCAGCTTCGGCGGCATCGCGGTCGGGCCGGGACCGAACGGCGGCAAGGTCATGGTTACCTACCAGAACCCGACGGGCGGCCAGGGTCCGGCGACTGTCTTTGTCAACGTGGACGCGGACGGCCTGGGCGCGGGCAACTTTGGCCCGCAGATCACGGCCACGACGACCAATGTGGGCGGGTTCGACTTCATCCCGGCGCAATCGGCCCGCTCCATTGACGCGGAAGCCGGACTGGTCTGGGACGCAACGGCAGGGCCGTTCAACAACCGCGTCTACCTGATCTACACCGAAGAGCCGATCAACGAGAATAATGACACCGAGATCTATGTGCGGACCTCGACCAACGATGGGACCACCTGGAGCGCCCCGGTGCGGGTGAACGACGATCCGGTCGGGGCACCGATTCGCAGCCAGTTCTTGCCCTACATTACGCTGGATCGCTCCACCGGCACGGTGGCTGCTGGCTGGCAGGATGCGCGCAATGACAACGGCGTGCCGGGATCGGGTGGCACGAACAACACCCCGAACGACGATGCCGAGTATTACGCCTCGTTTAGCACAGACGGCGGCGCGACCTGGGCCACCAACCAGCGCCTGAGCGGCGGCTTCTCGAACGCCGCCGCCGCCGCAGCCCCGGTGGACTATGGTGACTACGAGGGCCAGGATGCGGCTGGCGGCAAGTTCGTCGCCGTCTTTGCCGACAATGCCAACTGCGACAACACGAATGCGAACGGCACCCTCCACGCCTTTGACCTCTACATGGGCACGATGACGCTCCCGGCCCAGGGCACGCCGACACCGACCGCGACGGGCACCCCGCCGACGGCGACGCAGACGCGCACCCCCACGCAGACGCCGACGGCCACCGCGACCACCAACCCCTGCCTGATCGCCAATTACATCATCGCGACGGGCACGGCGACGATTGTCCCCGGCACGGTCAACACCGGTAGCGCCTGCGACGACTGCGACACGGCGATCACCCTGCCCTTCCCGTTCACCCTCTATGGGCAAAGTTTCACCACGGTCAACGCCTCCTCCAACGGACATCTCGACTTCGGCACCGTCAACGAGCCGGGCGGCTACTCCAACACCTGCCTCCCCGCCGCTCCCAACGTCGGTCCCTACGACTACACCATCTTCGCTCATTGGGACGACCTCCGCACCGACCAGGCCGGCAACGGTATCTTCACCTCCGTCTCCGGCAGCGCTCCCAACCGCATCTTCAACATCGAGTGGCGCGCCAACTACTTCTCCGGCACCGGCACGGCCAACTTTGAAGTCCGCCTCTACGAAGGCCTGACCCGCTTTGACCTCGTCTACGGTACGCTCGGCGGTGGCGGCACCAGTGCCACCACCGGCGTCCAGGGGCCAACCCCCCGCTTCACCCAGTACTCCTGCAACACCGCGCTGACCAG